>JBBJOU010000199.1:0-4732 GCA_037724305.1 Acidimicrobiales bacterium | reverse complement strand
GATCAGGTGTAGAAGGGGTTCTCGCCCGAGCCGTGGTCGGTGGCGTCGGCCACGGCGGTGATCTCGTCGATGTTGGCGAGGATCGCCGACTCGATGCCCTCCCGCAGGGTGAGCGCCGACATGGCGCAGCCCTGGCAGCCGCCGCCCATGGTGATGTGGGCGACCGTTCCCGCCACCTTGTCGAGGGTGGCGAACCCGCCGTGGGCGGCGATGGCCGGGTTGACCTGCTGGTCGAGGAGCTGGCGGATCTTCTCCTCGACGGTGCCGGACAGCTCCATGGGCTCGCCGAGGGTGGGCGTACTGGGCCGGTTGGGGTTGCGCAGGACGAGGCCGCCCTGGCTGTCGACGCTGGGAAGGTCGAGGGTGGCCCCCTGGAGCGAGTCGACGCTGGCGGCCGGCACGACCACCGTCAGGCCCCGGTCGTCGTAGCGGTGATCGTCGTCGGCGCACTCGGCCAGCGGCTCGAAGGCGAGGTCGTAGGCGAAGTCGGCACCCCGCACGCCGGTGATCTCGATGCGCAGCCCGAGGCCGTCGCCGTCGTCCTCGGCGGCCTGCAAACCGAGGATCTGGGCGTGGGCCCGGTCAGTGACGGTGATGACCCGCTCGGTGGCCGCCGTCGCGACAGCGTCCTCGGCGATCGGGGGAGCGTCGGTCGTGGGGGCATCGGCCATGGCCCCACGCTACCGGGGCTGGTCCCGGGCACCCCCCGGCCAACCGCCACCCGTCGGCCCCGGATGTGGGTTAGCGTCGTTCTTCATGGTGGGCGCGGTGCAGTCGGCAGCGGGTTGCGCTCGAGCGGCGGTCGGCCGGTGACGGTGCGCGCCGGCCCACCGAATGGTTCGTCGACGACCCGCTTCCTGCGCTTCATGGTGCGCTCGTCCAAGCGGGTCGCCGTCCTCGTGCTCGGCGGCGCGCTCGTCGTCGCCGGCCTGGCGATGCTCGTCCTGCCCGGCCCCGGCTTCCTCGTCATCATCGGCGGGCTGGCCGTGCTGGCCACCGAGTTCGCCTGGGCGGCGTACCTCCTCGACAACGCCCGCCGTCAGTACAAGCGGGCCGAGCGGGCCACCCGCCAGAAGCTCGCCCGCCGCTCCAAGACGCGGGTCCAGTAGTCGCGGGGACCCTGAGCCTCGCTCCAGTTCGGGCGGTGGGGGTCGCGACCGCCACCCCGCTTCGGTTGTCGATTCCCGCGCCGGCGGCCGCGCCGACGCCTCCTCCGGTCCGCTCCGACGATGGTGGCATCACCGGGCGGACGACAGCGGGTCGGTAGCGTCGGCGCCATGTCGGGGGACGGGATCCTGGCGGGGCGTATCGACCTCGACGGGCCGCGACGGGGGCGCATCGCACCGCCTCGACCGGTGGAGGCCCGGCCGGGGCTGGCGTTGGTCGAGCGGGCCACCGGGGCGCGGGTGACGCTGGTGCGCTACGCCGAGCCGATGGTCGAGGTGCGCGACGTGCTGGGGGGCACGCGGCGCATCCGCCACCAGCCCGGGGGGTTCGCCGTCGACGGCACGCCGGTGACGCTGACCGCACCCCGTCCCACCACGGCTGGCGCCGCCGCGGTCACTGCGTCCGGGTCGGTGGCGGGGCCTCGACGGCCGGCACGGGTGGCCCGGGCCGGCCGCCTGCTCGTCGAGGGTGTCCACGACGCCGAGCTCGTCGAGCGGGTGTGGGGCGACGACCTCCGTCACGAGGGCGTGGTGGTCGAGCGCCTCGACGGGATGGACGACCTCGCCGCCCAGGTGGCGGCCCACCACCCCGGTCCGGGCCGGCGCCTCGGCGTGCTCCTCGACCACGTGGTCAGCGGTTCGAAGGAGACCCGCGCCGCTCGGGCGGTGGCGGGCGAGCCCCACGTGCTGGTGGCCGGCCACCCCTACGTCGACGTGTGGGCGGCGGTGAAGCCGGCGGCGGTCGGCATCGCCGCCTGGCCCGAGGTGCCGCGAGGCACCGCCTGGAAGGAGGGCGTGCTGGCCGCGTTGGGCGTCGTCGAGGAGCCGGGCCCGTTCTGGCGGCGGGTGCTCGCCTCGGTCGACGACTGGCGTGACCTGGAGACGCCCCTCGTCAACGCCGTCGAGCGGCTGATCGATTTCGTGACCGAGCCGGCGTAGCGCTCGCACCTTCCGCTACCGGGATCTTCTTCCCACGAGCGGTCACGCGGCCGCGGCGGGGCCAATGGCGTCGTACCCTTCGTTCGCGCCACCCGCTGGCGCGCCGTCGAGATGGACGGCACCGACGGGGGGACCATGGCGATCGGGACCGGCGACACGTGAGGACATGCTCGACACCGCTGCTCACCACCGCCGCCCTGGCCTCCGGGGCTGCCGGCCTGGTGCACGCCGCCGCCGCCGGGACCCACACCGGCGACGGCGTGATGGTGGCGCTGTTCGCTGGGGCCGCCGCCGCCCAGCTCGGGTGGGCGGCGCTGGCCGTCGCCCGCCCCGGCCGCCCGACGGCGGCCCTCGGTGGCGTGCTCGGCGCCGTCCTGGCCGGGGCGTGGCTGGCCTCCCGCACGACCGGCTGGCCGATGATCGACGCGCTTGCCGAGCCGGCGTCGTTCGGCACCCAGGACTCGATCGCCGCGGTGCTCGGCACCCTCTCGGCCGGGCTGGCGGGCCTCGCCGTGGCCGGCCTGACCGTACCGCGCCTCCTCCGGTCCGCCCCCGTGGCCGCCCTCAGCGGCGTCGCCCTGCTCGCCCTCGCCGTCCCCGGGGTGATGGCCGAGCACGACCACGGTCACGACGGCGCCGACGACCACGCCACCACGGGCGGCGGTGAGGCGGCGGCCGGGCTCGATCACCCTGTCGCAGACGACCACGCCGGCGACGACGGGGCGGCCGGCGGCGACGGCCACGCCGCCGAGCAGCCGTTCATCTCGCTCACCGACACCCGGCTCACGGCCACGCAGCGTCAGGCCGCCCAGACCGTCATCGACGACACTGTGGCCGGCATGGCCCCCTACCGCGACGTCGCCACCGTCGAGGCCGCCGGCTACGTCTCCATCGGCGACGGTCGCACCGGCTACGAGCACTTCGTCAACTTCGCCCACCTCGTCGACGGCACCGACCTCGATCCCGCCCGCATCGAGTCGGTGGTGTTCAAGGTGGACCCGGACGGCACCCGCCAGCTGGCCTCGGCCATGTACATCCTCTCGCCGGGCATGACCATGGACGACGTCCCCGACATCGCCGGCGGGCTCACGACCTGGCACGACCACCAGGACCTCTGCTGGGAGGGCACCCGGGTCGTCGGCACGGTCGGTCCCGACGGGACCTGCTCGAACGGCACCTTCCGACCGACCCCGCCCATGCTCCACGTCTGGATGCTCCCGCACGAGTGCGGGCCGTTCGCCGGCCTCGAGGGCAGCCACGGCGGCGGCTGCGCCCACGGCGACCCCGCCACCGCCCCCTCCTGATCCCGTTCTGGGTGTACTCGTTGCTGTTCTGGCGACAACCGCTACACCCAGAACGCGGATCTCGGGCCGGCGGCGGTCGGGTCAGGCGCTCTCGGCGTCGGTCGCGCCGTCGCGGCCGGGCGAGGCGCGGCGCGGCGGGGTGCCGAGGAGAGCGCCGATGCCGCGCACCAGGCCCCGGCACGCCGCCAGTTCGGCAGTGGCGGGTATCGCCACCCCCCACAGCCGCCGCGCCCAGGGGGGCAGGCTGGCGACGGCGCCGAGGAAAAGCAGACGGTACGCAGGGCGGGCGACGAGGGGGATCGGCGGGCGGACCAGGAAGCGCCATGCGCTGCGGGCCGACTCGGTGACAGCGAGCTGGGACCGGTGACCGGCGAGACTGCGATCCAGCTCGGCCCAGCGGCGCGGCGGGGTGGGATCGCCCAACTCGCGAGCGACGCGGGCGAGGTCGTCGACATAGCGGTCGAGCCCCTCGTCGTCGAGGGGGTGGGCGCCGAAGCGGCGGTGGGAGGCGGCGAAGGAGTGCACCTCGGCGACGTGGATCCAGTCGAGCAGCTCGGGTTCGTCGGCGGAGTAGTGACGACCGTCGGGCGTGGTGCCGTGCACCCGGAGGTGGACCCGGCGGACCATGGCGCACGCCGCCTCGGCCTCGGCGGCGCTCCCGTAGGTGGTGGTTCCCAGGAAGCTCGCCGTGCGCCGCAGCCGGCCGAACGGGTCGTGGCGGAAGTCGGAGTGGTCGGCGACGCCGGCCATGGCCCGGGGGTGCAGCGCCTGCAGGGCGAGGGCGGCGATGCCGCCGACGAACATCGAGGCATCGGCGTGGACCACCCGGGCGGCGCTGTCGGGCCCCAGCCAGCCCGGTCCGGCCGGCGCCCCCACCGGCGCCGGGGGCGCCCCGTCGGGACGGAACAGCCGGGTGAGCCCGCTCCGGGCAAGCGTGCCCAGCACGGGGGCGGCGGCCCGGGCGGCACCGCCGGCGGCGAACCCGGCGACGACCTCGGCGGGGGTGGCGGACGGGGGCGTGGCCGGCTGGGCGGGCGGGCGACGCCGGGCCCGCCGGGCCTCGAGGTCGGTGACGTCCGCGGTCATGGGGCGACGGTACCGGCACCAGCCTGGTTCTTTGTGGGCTCAGCCACCGTGGCGGTGGCTGAGCCGACAAAGAAGGGGAACGCGGCCGGCGTCATCGCCTCGATCGCCGTCGGGTGCCCCCGGTAGGAATCGAACCTACGCATCCTCTTTAGGAGAGAGGTGCTCTATCCACTGAGCTACGGGGGCGGGGGCTGTCGGAAACCCGGGAGGAAACCTGCTCCACCCGGCCGGCCGACA
>JBBJOU010000198.1:0-4767 GCA_037724305.1 Acidimicrobiales bacterium | reverse complement strand
GCGGCGTTGCCCGACGAGCTCGGCGTGGTGGCGGTCGTCGTGTTCGGGTCGGTCGCTCGCGGCGACTTCAACAAGTGGAGCGACATCGACGTGCTCGTCATCGTCGAGCACCTGCCGTCGTCGAGCCGGGACCGCATCAAGGTGCTGTTCGCCGACCGGCCCGCCGGGTGATCAGGGCAGGCGGGCGAACCACGCGAGCGACAGGCCGGCGGCGGCGAGCAACAGGACGAGGCCGGCGCCGACGAACCACTCGCTGATGTCGACGAGCTCGGTCTCGGAGCCGACGGAGCTGCCGAGATCGGCGTAGGCGGACTCGAGCTCGCCGGCGTCCTCGGCGCCGAAGAAGAGCCCGCCGGTGTCATCGGCGATGGCCTCCATGGTGTCGAGGTCGGGAGGCACCGGGACGGTCTGGCCCTCGATGGTGATGCTGCCGTCCTCGGTGCCGAAGGCGATGGTCGAGACCGGGACCTCGGCCTCGATGGCGGCGTCGACGCCGGCCTCGTTGGGGCGGCCCATGGTCGTCTCGCCGTCGGTCAGCACGATGATCGTCGCCGGCACCAGCTCCTCGTCCTCCACCGGGTCGGGCAGGGTGGCGAGAGCGTCGAGGGAGGCGAAGATGGCTTCGCCGATGCCGGTGCCCTCGCCGAGGCGGAGGGCCTCGATGCCCCGGCGGACGTCCTCGTGGTCGGTGGTGGGCGGCACGACGACGGTGGCCGTGCCGGAGAAGGACACCAGGCCGACGTTGATGGTGTCGGGCACGGTGTCGAGGAACTCGGTGGCCGCTTCCTGGGCGGCGACCAGGCGGTTGGGGGCGACGTCGGTGGCGTCCATCGACAGCGACACGTCGATGGCCAGCACGACGGTGGCCCGCTCGACGGGGACCTCCTCGTCGCGGGCCGGTTTGGCGAAGGCGACGACGAGGGTGGCCATGGCCCCGATGAGCACGCCGGCGGCGACGTGGCGGCGCCAGCCGGGGCGGCGGGGGGCGACGACGTCGAGCAGGGCGAGGTTGGTGAAGCGCACCGCGTAGGTCGAGCGCCGCCGCAGCTGGGTCACCACGTACACCACCACGAGGGCGGCGACGGCCAGCAGCAGCAGCAACCGGTCGGGCGCGAGGAAGTCGAGGGCGAAGGTCACGCGCTCGGACGTCGCAGGGCCTGGACCCGGTCACGACGGGTGGTGACGAAGGCGACGAGGTCGCGCAGCCAGTCGCGGTCGGTGCGCAGCACCAGGTGGTCGACGCCGGCCGAGCGGAAGCCGGCGGTGAGCGCCGCCCGTCGCACCGCCGCCGCCTCGGCGTAACGGGCCCGCAGGCCGGCATCGGCGGTCTGGACCTCGCGGCGCCGGCCCGACTCGGGATCGACGAGGTCGAGCACGCCGACATCGGGCAGGTCGAGCTCGCGCGGGTCGAGCACCTCGACGCACAGGACGTCGTGGCGCAGGGCGAGGCGGCGCAAGGGCTGCTCCCAGGACGGCCGCCCGACCTGGCCGGTGCGGCGGTCGGGGAGCAGCGACGGGTCGAGCCAGTCGCTGATGGCCACGGCCAGCCCCCGGCGGGGCATGGCCCGACCGAGGCGGTCGATGGCGGCCGCCAGGTCGGCGCCCGACCCCTCTGCCCGGGGAGCGCTCACCAGCCGGTGGAGGATGGCGCGGAGGTGGTCTCGGCCGCCCCGGGCCGGGATGATGGTGCCATCGCGGCGGTCGACCGGGTTCCCGGCGAGCACGGCGCCGAGGCGGTTGCCACCTCGGGCCGTCAGGAAGCCGACGGCGGCGGCGGCGGCGAGGGCCAGCTCGCGCTTCTCGCAGTCGGCGGTGCCGAAGTCGAGGCTGGCGGAGCGGTCGACGAGCAGCCACGCCTCGAGCTCGCGATCGGCGATGGTGTCGCGCACGTGGAGCTGCTGGGTGCGGGCGGTGACGTTCCAGTCGATGCGGCGCACGTCGTCGCCCGGCTGATACTGGCGGGTCTCGCCCGGGTCGGAACCGTGGCCGGGGACGAGGCCCCGATGGTCGCCGTGGAGCAAGCCGTCGAGGCGCCGGCTGATGGTGAGCTCGAGGCGCCGCAGCACCTGCTGATGGGCAGAGGCGCCACCGCCGATGTCGAGGCCGGTCTCGGCCGGCGGCGGAGTCGACGACCTCACGGGGTGTCGCTGGGCGCCGACAGCGGTGCGGTGCGCTTGGTGGGTGGCGTCGATTGCCGGGTCGCCGAGTCGGCGTCCTGTCCATCGGCGAGGGGGGTCTCCCCGTGGTCTGTGTCGGCGGGCGCCGGGGTGGCGCCAGTCGCGGGGACCGGGGCGGGGGCGGGCGGTGACCAGGGATCGACGCCCCCGAACGCCGCCGAGGACGCCGGGGCGGCGGGGCCGCCGTAGCCGGGAGGCGGCGGCGGGGCGGTGGCCGGTGGCCCGTACGGGGCAGGGCCGTAGGGATCGGCCCCGGGGCCGGAGTACGCCCCGAACGCCGACCAGGTACCGGCATCGGGGGCGCTGGGCGCCGGCGCAGGGTAGGCAGGCCCGCCCGGGTGGGGGGCATGCACCCGGTGGCCGGGATCGGGCAGGTGACCCTCGAGGCCGGGAGCGCCGGACTGGCTGGGCGCGATGCGAGGGGCGGGCACGGTGCCAAGGATGCGGGCGAGCAGGTGGTCGGACGTGAGGTCGCGAGCAAGGGCCTCGTAGGAGAGGACGATCCGGTGGCGCAGGACGTCGGGGGCGATGTCGAAGACGTCCTGGGGCAGGACGTAGCTGCGGCCCCGCAGCAGGGCCATGGCCCGCCCGGCGGCGACGAGGCCGAGCGAGGCACGAGGGCTGGCCCCGAAGGTGATGAGCTCGGCGAGCTCGTCGAGGCCCTGGCCCCGCGGGTCACGGGTGGCCAGCACGAGGGCGACCGCGTAGTCGACGACGGCCCGGTCGACGTACACCCGGTCGACGGCGGCCTGCAGGTCGAGCAGGTCGTCGCTCGACAGCACCCGGGCGGCGGCGGGCGGCGCCACGCCCATGCGCAGGACGATCTCGGCCTCCTCGGCCGGCGTCGGGTAGCCGATCAGCACCTTCATGAGGAACCGGTCGCGTTGGGCCTCGGGGAGGGGGTAGACGCCCTCGGACTCGATCGGGTTCTGCGTGGCGAGCACGATGAACGGCTCGGGCACCCGGTAGGTCTTGCCGCCGATCGACACCTGGTGCTCGGCCATGACCTCGAGCAGCGCCGACTGCACCTTGGCCGGGGCCCGGTTGATCTCGTCGGCCAGCACGATGTTGGCGAACACCGGGCCGAGCTCGACGTCGAACTGCTCGCTCGACTGGCGGTAGATGCGGGTGCCCACCAGGTCGGCGGGCAACAGGTCGGGGGTGAACTGCAGCCGGGCGAACTCGCCGCCGGTGACCGCCGCCATCGTCTCGACTGCCAGCGTCTTGGCCAGCCCGGGCACGCCCTCGACCAGGCAGTGGCCGCGGGCGAGGAAGCACACGAGGAGGCGCTCGATGGCCCGGTCCTGGCCGACGATGACCTTCTTCACTTCGAACAGGGCCGACTCGAGGAGCCGGGCCTCGTCGGTGGTGGGGCCGTGGGGGCTCATGGGAAGGAGATGGTAGGGAGCCCGGCGTCAGTACCGGCGTCGCGACCCTGCCAGCCCCCGGGGCGCCTGCGGTCCCGCCGCTAGCGTCGGCGCCGTGGAGCTTGTCGTCTTCGTCGTACTCATCGTGATCGCCCTCGCCGGGCTGGGGTTCGCGGTCACCGTCGCCCGCCGGCGCGGCGGGATCGACGAGCTCGAACCGCCGCCCGCACCCCCGGCCGGCGTCGCCGAACCCGAGGAGCTCGTCGAGCTCGACGATCGCACCCTCGCCGAGCTGGAGGAGGCCCTCGCCGGCGGCGTCGACGTCCTCGAGCCACCCCCGGTTGACGCTGCTGTCGTCGAGGCCCCGGTCCGGCCGAGCTTCCGTGACCGCCTCGGCAAGGCCCGGGGCCTGCTCGCCGGCTACGTCGGTTCCGTCCTGTCCCGCGCCGGCATCGACGACGAGACGTGGGACGACCTCGAGGAGGCTCTGATCCGGGCCGACGTGGGCGTGGGGCTCACCGGCGAGCTCCTCGACTCGGTGCGCGCCCGGGTGAAGGCCGACAGCATCACCGACCCCGACGCGCTCGTCGCCGCCCTCAAGGTCGAGCTCAAGGAGCGCCTGCAGGGCGATCGGGCGCTGCGCTTCGAGCCCGGCTCGCCCAACGTGTGGCTCTTCGTCGGCGTGAACGGGGTGGGCAAGACCACCACCATCGGCAAGGTGGGCAAGGCCCAGATGGCGGCCGGGCGCTCGGTGGTCATGGCCGCCGGCGACACGTTCCGGGCCGCCGCCGCCGAGCAGTTGGGGACGTGGGCCGAGCGCGCCGGCGCCGACTTCGTGCGCGGCGCCGAGGGGGCCGACCCGAGCTCGATCATCTTCGACGCCGTGCAGCGCGCCGGCGCCCGGGGCCAGGACCTTGTCCTCGCCGACACCGCCGGCCGCCTCCACACCAAGTCGAACCTGATGGAGGAGCTGCGCAAGGTGCGCCGGGTGGCGGCCAAGGAGCCGGGCACCGTCACCGAGGTGCTCCTCGTGCTCGACGCCACCACCGGCCAGAACGGCCTCGTCCAGGCCCGGGAGTTCACCGCCGCCGTCGAGATCACCGGCGTGGTCCTCACCAAGCTCGACGGCTCGGCCAAGGGCGGCATCGTGCTGGCCATCCACCATGATCTCGGCATCCCGGTGAAGCTGGTCGGGCTGGGCGAGACCGCCGACGACCTCGTCG
>JBBJOU010000197.1:0-4794 GCA_037724305.1 Acidimicrobiales bacterium | reverse complement strand
TCGCCCCCGCCGTCGACGGCGGCTGGGCCGCCCTCCTCGACCTCCTCTGACCGGCCCTCACGGGGCGCATCATCGACATGGCTGGGCCAGCCGACGGCGTTGACGTCTCCTTGCATGAGGAGGAGGAGAATGGCTTCTGCTTGTTCGGTTGCTCTCCGCCAGCCTTCCTCGGGTCGACGACATCGGGGGCGGACGGCTCCTTCGCCCTCGTCGTGGCCCAGGGCGCCTTCTTGGAGGCCCGAGAGTTTCGACTGAGCGCCTACCGGCCAAACCGGGCTCGGCACGGCCGACGGCCCCGGGTCACGCCAGCTCGTCCAGGAGCCGGCGCACCATGTCGGCCGGGTCGGGTGCGGCCATGACCGCACCCATCACCGCCACTCCGTGGGCGCCGCCGGCGACACAGGCCCCGATCGTCTCGGGTGTGATCCCGCCCAGGGCGAACACCGGGACGCCGTGGGCGCCGAGGGCGCCGGTGCCGAGCGCCGGGCCGTAGCCGGGCTTCGACGGGGTCGCGAGGATCGGCGACAGGGTGACCCAGGCCGCGCCCTCGGCCGCGGCGGCGGCGACGTCTGCCGCGTCATGGCACGACCGACTGACCATGAGCGAACCGTCTCCGGTGTCGCGTGGCCACGGGTCGGCACTGGCGAGGTGGACACCGGCAGCGTCGAGTTCGACGGCGAGACCGACCGACGATGCCACCAGGAGCTGCGTCGTGGTCCCGGCGAGGGCGGCGGCGATGCCCCGTCCGAAGGCCAGCCGGTCCGACGCCGAGAGGTCCTTCTCGCGGAACAGCACGAACGGCGCACCGGCGTCGGCGGCGGCCGCCACCGTGGCCACCAGCGGCCGCCCGGCGGCGACCGACCGGGCGCGATCGGTCAGTACGATCAGACGCCCCTGGGGACGCCCGGCCGGCACGACGTCGGTCACGGGCCGCGCACCGGCGCGATGAGGTCGGCCCGGCCGGCCGACGAGGTCGACGCCTCGGCATGGCGCCGCCGCGGGATGCGGCCGGCGCGCGCCGCCAGCCGACCGGCCGTCACTGCGTGGCGCATGGCGGTCGCCATCACGACCGGCTGCTCGGCCCGGGTGACCGCGGAGGCCAGCAGCACGCCGTCGCAGCCGAGCTCCATGGCGATGGTGGCGTCCGACGCGGTGCCGATGCCGGCGTCGAGGATGATCGGCACCTCGGCCCGCTCGACGATCATCGCCAGGTTGTAGGGGTTGACGATGCCCATGCCCGAACCGATCGGCGAGCCGAGCGGCATCACCGCGGCGCAGCCGAGGTCGGCGAGGCGGCGGGCCAGGACCGGGTCGTCGTTGGTGTAGGCGAGCACGACGAACCCGGCGTCGACGAGCTGCTCGGCGGCGTCCACCAGCTCGATGGGGTCGGGCAGCAGGGTGCGCTCGTCGGCCACCACCTCGAGCTTCAGCCAGTCGGTCTCCAGGGCGTCACGAGCGAGCTCGGCCGTGCGGACGGCGTCGCGCGCCGTGAAGCAACCGGCGGTGTTGGGCAAGGGTCGTACCCCGGTCCGGGCGAGCACGTCGAACACCGAACCGGCACTCGCCGGGTCGACGCGCCGCATGGCGACGGTGGTGATCTCGGTGCCCGACGCCACCAGCGCCGCCTCGAGCACGTCGAGGCTGGGCGCGCCGCCGGTGCCCATGATGAGGCGTGACCCGAACGACTCCCCGGCGATGACGAGGGGGTCCTCCATGCTCAGCCCCCCCGGGCCACGGAGAGGAGCTCGACGTGGTCGCCGTCGGCGAGGCGCGTCTCGGGCCACTGGCTTCGCGGTGCGACCTCACCGTTGCGGGCGACGGCCGTGCCCCGGACCTCGACCCCGACGTGCTCGACCAGGCTCTGCACGGTGGCGCCGGCCGGCAGCTCGACGTCGGAATCGTTGAGCCGCACCGTGATCGACGTCGCCATCAGCGTGCCCCCGCGGGCAGGCTGGCGGCGTCGACGGCGTCACCGGTCGCGCCACCGCCATCGAAGCGGCTGATCCCGAACGGGGCGATGACGTCGGGCGTGCGCCCGGTGGCGACCACCTCGGCGATGGCGTCGGCGGTGACCGGGGCGAGCAGGACGCCGTTGCGGAAGTGACCGACGGCATGCACGAGCCCGCCGGCCGCCGGCGATGCCCCCAGGACCGGGGCGTTGTCCGGGGTGCCGGGCCGGAAGCCGACGAGCGTCTCGACCAACTCGCACTCGCTGATGCCCGGCACCAGCAGGCTGGCGTCGCGCAGCAACTCGTAGACCGCGCCGGCGGTCGGCCGGGCGTCCCAGCCCTGTTCCTCGACGGTCGCGCCGATGACGATGCGACCGTCGGGGCGGGGCACCAGGTAGACGCCGGAGCCGTGCACCAGCCCCCGCACCGCACGGGTCAGCAGCGCCTCACCGGGCGGGCAGCGCACGGTGAGGATCTGGCCCTTGACCGGGCGGAGCGGCGCACGGTCGGCGCGTGCGAGACCGTCCAGGTCGGGCGATCCGGCACCGGTGGCCAGCACCACGGTGGCGGCGGCGAGGCGGCGTCCTCCGTCGGCGAGGTGGACCGCCCGCACCCGGCACCCGCCGTCCCCGCCCACCGGTTCGCACTCGACGCCCGAGACCGACGACGCCACGAACTCCACACCGGCCCGGCGGCCCGCTTCGACCAGGGCGGAAATCACCGTGCGGGGATCGACCCGGTGGTCGCCGTCAGCCACCAGACCGCCGCGCACGGTCGGCGCCAGCATCGGCTCGAGCGCCCGCACGTCGCGGGGTCGAAGGCGCCGGACGGCCAGTTCGAGCCGTTCGAGGTGGTCGCCCAGAGCGTCGAGCGCCACTCGGTCGTCGTTGTCGAAGGCGACGGCCAGGGTGCCGCCCGCCTCGAAGTCGACCGGCTGCCCGCTGGCGTCGGCGAGGTCGGCGGCGAAGGCCGGCCACCGCCGGGCCGAGTCGAGGTTGAGCGCCAGCAGCGCCTCCTCGCCGTAGTGCACCTCGGTGATCGGCGCCAGCATCCCGGCGGCGACGTGCGATGCGCCGCCCCCCGGCGCCGGATCGACGACGGTGACGGTGGCGCCCCGCTGGGCGAGGCGCCAGGCGCACGCCAGGCCGATGATCCCGCCGCCGACGACGACGACATCGCCGTCGATGTCGATGTCGCCGCTCACCGGGCCGGCTCGTGGTCGAAGGCCCGCACCAGCTCGCGGGTCGCCGCCTCCGGGTCGGCGGCACCGGTCACCGCACCGATGACGGCGACACCGGCGGCGCCGGCCCGGAGCACGTCGGCGACGCGCGCCGCGGTGATCCCGGCGATGGCGACCACGGGCACGTCGACGGCGGTGGCGACGGCGCGGAGCATGGCGAGCCCGATGGGCGCCGGCAGCCCGACCTTCGACACGGTCGCCCACACCGGACCGACGCCGAGGTAGTCCGCCCCGTCGGCGACGAGGCGCCGGGCGGCGGCGGGATCACGCGCCGTGCCGCCGATGAGCAACGCCGGCCCGGCGACGGCACGCGCCCGCTCGACGGCGATGTCGTCGGCCCCGAGGTGCACCCCGTCGGCGCCGGCCGCGAGGGCCAGGTCGACCCGGTCGTTGACCACGCAGCCGGCGCCGGCGGCGCGGCACCGCTCCACGACGGCGACGGCCAACGCCAGCCGGTCCCGGTCGGTGCCGGCCTTGGTGCGCACCTGGATCACCGCGGCACCGCCGCCCAGGGCGGCCTCGGCGAGCGCCACCGAGTCGACCAGCACGTGCAGGCCGGCGACGGAGCGGGTCACGGCCGGGTGGTCGGGGGCGCGACGTACACCGTTGCGCCCGCGGCGCGGAACTCGGCCGACTTCTCCTCCATGGCCGCCTCGACGGCGTCACCGTCGGTGAGCCCGTGTTCGCGGGCGTAGGCCCGCACGTCCTGGCTGATGCGCATGGAGCAGAACTTCGGTCCGCACATCGAGCAGAAGTGGGCGGTCTTGGCCCCCTCGGCCGGCAGCGTCTCGTCGTGGTACGCCCGGGCCGTGTCGGGGTCCATCGCCAGGTCGAACTGGTCGTTCCAGCGGAACTCGAAGCGGGCCGTGCTGAGGGCGTCGTCCCAGTCCTGGGCCCCGGGGTGGCCCTTGGCCAGATCGGCGGCGTGGGCGGCGATCTTGTAGGCGATGACGCCGTCCTTGACGTCCTGGCGGTTGGGTAGCCCGAGGTGCTCCTTCGGCGTGACGTAGCAGAGCATCGCCGTGCCGAACCAGCCGATCATGGCGGCGCCGATGGCCGAGGTGATGTGGTCGTAGCCCGGCGCCACGTCGGTGGTGAGCGGCCCCAGCGTGTAGAAGGGCGCCTCGTGGCACAGCTCCATCTGGAGCTCCACGTTCTCCTTGATCTTGTGCATCGGCACGTGGCCGGGGCCCTCGACCATGGTCTGCACGTCGTGGCGCCAGGCGACCTCGGTCAGCTCGCCGAGGGTGGCCAGCTCGGCGAACTGGGCCTCGTCGTTGGCATCGGCGATGGACCCGGGGCGCAGGCCGTCGCCGAGCGAGAACGACACGTCGTAGGCGGCGAAGATCTCGCAGAGCTCGGCGAAGTGCTCGTAGAGGAAGTTCTCGCGGTGATGGGCCAGGCACCAGGCGGCGAGGATCGACCCGCCCCGGCTCACGATGCCGGTGACCCGCCGGGCGGTCAGCGGGACGTAGCGCAGCAGGACGCCGGCGTGGACGGTCATGTAGTCGACGCCTTGTTCGGCCTGCTCGACGACGGTGTCGCGGAACAGCTCCCAGGTCAGTTCCTCGGCCCGGCCGTCCACCTTCTCGAGCGCCTGGTAGA
>JBBJOU010000196.1:0-4817 GCA_037724305.1 Acidimicrobiales bacterium | reverse complement strand
CGGGCGCGCGAGCGCTGGCGAGCCGCACGGCCGATGGGGCGCGGGGGCGCAGCCCCCGAGGAGCCATGGCCGCCTCGACGGGCACCGCCGCCGGTGTTCGGGCCGGCAGTCACCGACCGGGGTGTCGCGGATGACCGCTCGCGCTCCGATCGTCGCCTGCCTCAAACTGGTCGACCACCGGCCTGAGGTCGACGCCCTGAGCGGAGCGGTCCGTACCGACCCCCGGGCGTCGGGCGCCTCGGACGCCGACGCTGCCGCCCTCGAGTGGGCGCTGCGCCTCGGCGAGGCGTGGGGGCGCGAGGTGGTGGCGGTCACCGCCGGGCCCGCGGCCGCCGACGCCGTGCTGCGCGAGGCGCTCGCCGCCGGCGCCGCCCGGGTCGTTCGGGTCGAGCTCGCCCCCGACGCCCCCAGCGAGGCCGTCGCCGCCGCCCTCGCCCCCGTTGTGACCGCCGCCGCCGTGGTGGTGTGCGGCAACTGGAGCCTCGACCGGGGGTCGGGATCGGTGCCCGCGTACCTCGCCGCCCACTCCGACGCCGCGCAGGCCCTCGGGCTGGTGACGCTGGCGTTCGCCGCCGAGCACCCCGACGAGGTCACCGCCATCCGCCGCCTCGACGGTGGTCGCCGGGAGCGCCTCTCCGCCACCGCCCCCGTCGTGCTGTCGGTGGAGGGGGCGAGCGCCCGCCTCCGCCGGGCCGGCCTGGCCGGCGTGCTCGCCGCCGGCGCCGCCACCGTCGAACCGATGGCCGCGACTCCGACTCCGGTGGCGCCGGTGACGGCCGGCGTGCGCGCCGGCCCCTACCGGCCGCGAGCCCGGGTGCTGGCGCCGCCGCCGGCGGGCCTCGACGCCCGTCAGCGGGTGCTGTCACTCACCGGCGCCCTTGTCGAGCGCACCCCACCGCAGCACATCGTGGCCGACCCGCCCGAGGCCGCCGACCGTCTCCTCGCCCAGCTCCGCACCTGGGGCTACCTGCCATGACCCCTGACGCCGCGCGCTCTGGTCCCCCGCGTGCCCACCCGCGCCCGCCGCCCGCGGTGCCGCCAGGCGATCCTCTCGTCCCGAGCGCGCGCGCCGGCGGGGGGGAGTGACCGTGCGCCTCGTCCGGCTGGCGTGGCCGGAGGTGGCGGATCGCGCGGCCACGTCCGTGCTCGCCGTGCCGGTGGGGGCGACCGAGCAGCACGGGCCCCACCTGTCGATCGGCACCGACACCGCCGTGGCCGTCGCCCTGGCCGACCGACTGGCCTCGGCTCGCGCCGACGTACTGGTGGCGCCTGCTGTCGCCTACGGCTCGAGCGGTGAGCACGCCGGTTTCGCCGGCACCCTCTCGATCGGCGGCGACGCCGTGCGGCTCGTGCTCGTCGAGTTGGTGCGCTCGGCCGACGCCTTCGCCGGTGTGGTGCTCGTCTCCGCCCACGGTGGCAATGCCGCCCCGGTGGCGGCCGCCGCCGCCACCCTCGTCCGTGAAGGCCGCCGGGTGCTGGTGTGGTCGCCCCGCCACGACGGCGACGCTCACGCCGGCCGGGCGGAGACCTCGATGATGCTCAGCATCGACCCGGCCGCGGTGCGGGCGCGACAGTTCGAGCCCGGCGACCCCCGGCCCCTCGGCGAGGTCATCGGCGCGCTGCGCAACGGCGGCGTCGCCTCGGTCTCACCCAACGGCGTGCTCGGCGACCCGACCGGCGCCTGCGCCGCCGAGGGCGCCGCCCTCCTCGACCGGATGGTCGCCGACCTCGTCGCCACCGTCGCCGTCTGGCACCCCGCCCCATGACCCCGCCCGGCGCCACCGGGGTGCACGGGACCACCCGTAGGGGTGGCGGTTTGCACCCCGGTCGGGGCGACGACGAACCGGGGTGCACGGGACCACCCGTAGGGGTGGCGGGCTGCACCCCGGTCGGCGGGACGACGTGAGCGTCGATGGGCCCGTCGCCGTGGTGACCGGGGCGGCGCGGGGGATCGGGGCGGCGGCGGCGCAGCGGCTGGCTGCGGACGGGTGGCGCCTGGTGCTGGTCGATCGGGCGGCCGACGACCCCGCCCTCGACTACGCCCTCGCCACCACCGCCGACCTGGCCGCCACCGCGGCGGCGTGCGGGGGCGACGACGTCGCCGTCACCGTCGTCGGTGACGTGCGCGACCAGCACGCCCTCGACGCCGCCGTGGCCGTCGCCGTCGAGCGCTTCGGGGGACTCGACGCCGCCGTCGCCGTGGCCGGCGCGGTGGCAGGTGGCGCCGAGGCGTGGCGCACGTCCGACGAGGTGTGGGCGGCCATGCTCGGCGTCAACCTGGAGGGCACGTGGCGTCTCGCCCGGGCCGCGGTGCCCGCCCTCCTCGAGCGCCCCGCCCCCCGGCGGGGCCGCTTCGTGGCCGTGGCGTCGGCCGGCGGCACAATCGGCCTGCCGATGCTGGCCGCCTACTCGGCGGCCAAGCACGGGGTCATCGGCCTGGTCCGCAGCCTGGCCGCCGAGCTCGGCCCCCACGGCGTGACCGCCAATGCCGTCGCCCCCGGCTCGACCGTCACGGCGGCACTGGCCGCCAGCGCCGCCGTCTACGACCTGGCCGACACCAGCGCCTTCGCCGCCCAGGCGCGCCTCGGGCGCCTGCTCGGCCCCGACGAGATCGCCGCCGCCATCGCCTGGCTGTGCGGCACCGACGCCGGCGGCGTCACCGGCACGGTGCTGGCCGTCGACGCCGGCATGACCTCGGGGTGACCGCTGGCGCTACCCCGGTCGCACCCGTGCCGGCCGGCTGGCGGGTGGTCCTCGATCCCGGCGTCCGCCGCCTCGACGGCGGGACCGTCCTGATCGGCGGGTCGCCGCTGCGCCTGCTGCGCCTCAGCCCCGGCGGTGCCGCCCTGGTCGCCCGCCTCGCCGCCGGGGACCCGGTGCCCGCCGCCCCCGCCGCCCACCGGCTGGTCCGCTCGCTCCTGGCCGCCGGGCTCGCCCACCCCCGGCCGCTGGCGCCACCACCGCCCGGCCCCGGTGTCGCCGTCGTCGTGCCCACCCATGACCGCGCCGGCGCCCTCGCCGCCACGTTGGCCGGCGTGGCCACCTGGCGCGGTGCCGGGAACACACCCGTCGAGGTCGTGGTGGTCGACGACGCATCGGCCGATGCCGCCGGCACGGCGCGGGCGGCGGCGCTCGCCGGTGCCACGCTCCTGCGCCACGCCGCCAACCGCGGGCCCGCCGCCGCCCGCAACACCGGCTGGCGGGCGACGACCGCCGAGCTGGTGGCCTTCGTCGATGCCGATTGCGAGCCGGCACCGGGCTGGCTCGACCCCCTCGTCGCCCACCTGGACGATCCCACCGTCGCCCTCGCCGCCCCCCGCATCGCCGCCCTCCCGACGCCGAGCGCGCCCCGGTGGCTCGCCGCCTACGACGCCCACCGCTCCCCGCTCGACCTCGGTCCCACCGAGGCTGCGATCCGTCCCCGCAGCCGGGTGCCCTACGTCCCCGGCACCGCGCTCCTGGTCCGCCGCGGGGCCCTCGAGGCGGCGGGGGGCTTCGACGAGGCCCTGCGGGTCGGCGAGGACGTCGACCTGGTCTGGCGCCTCGTCGCCGCCGGTTGGTCGGCCCGCTACGACCCCGGCGCCGTGGTCGGTCACCCTGTCCGCAGCAACGCCTGCGCCTGGCTGGGCCAGCGGTTCGACTACGGGTCGTCGGCCGCTCCCCTCGCCGCGCGCCACGGGCGGACCGTCGCCCCGCTCGTCGAGTCGCGGTGCAGCTTGGCGGCCTGGGCGCTGGCCGGCCTCGGCCTCCCCGGCCCGGCGGCGGCGCTCGCCATGAGCAGCGCCGTGGCCCTCGGCGTGCAGGTGCGGGGGCGGGGTCGCCATCCCCGGCCCGCCCACCGGTGGCGCGACGCCGGGCGCAGCGCGGGCGGGGGCACCCTCCGCGCGGGCGCGGGGGTCGCCCACGCCGTCCGCCGGGCGTGGTGGCCCCTCGCCGTGCCCGCCGCCGCCCTCAGCCGCCGGGGCCGCAGGGCGGCGGCGCTCGTCCTACTCGCCCCGCCGCTCCTCGAGTGGCTGGCCGGCCGCCCCGCCGGCCTCGGGCCCCTGCGGTGGACCGCCCTCCGTCTGGCCGACGACGCCGCCTACGGGGCCGGGGTGTGGGTCGGCGCCGGGCGCCACCGGTCGATCGCCGCCCTGCGGCCCGATCTGCGCTGAGCCCACCGCCGATCGACCGGCCGTGGAGGCCCGCCTCACCGCCGACGGTCACCACCTGCTCCACCTCGACGGCGCCACCGTCAACGACGCGGCGTCGTTCCTCGCCCGGGCCGGTGACGACCTCGGCTTCCCGGGGCCCGTGCGGACCTGGTCGGGGTTCGACGACTACCTCTGGGGGGTGGTCGCCGAGACCGATGCCGATGCCGTCGCCATCGTCTGGAGCGACGCCCACCGGATGCTCGGTGGTGGGCTCGGCGACCTGATGCTCGCCGTCGAGGCCATCACCGACCTCGCCCGCCAGGTCGCCGACGCTCCGAGAGCGGGTTCCCCCGCCCGGTCACGCGCCGTCTGGTCCTGGTCGGCGACGGCCCCGATTTCCCGCCGGTCGCCGACGCTTGACCGGAGCGCTCAGGCGGGGACGGCGCCGTCGATGCCTTCGTCGCCGTCGCCCTCGGGATCGTTCAGGGTGCGCTCATCAGGCTCGTCCAGCGCTCCGCCCTCGCTCTGGGTCGATCGGCGGACCTCCTCGATGTGCTCGCCCAACTTCTCGAGGCGCTCCTCGTCGGAGTCGGGCTCGGCGTCGTCGGACTCGGCGACGGGTTCGGTCTCGGAGTCCTCGGCGTCCGACTCGGTCCCGGAGTTTTCGGCGTCGGATTCGGTCTC
>JBBJOU010000195.1:0-4820 GCA_037724305.1 Acidimicrobiales bacterium | reverse complement strand
CCGATGACGGGGCCACCACGACCACGGCGGCCGACGAACCCGATGACGGGGCGGCCACGACGACCACTGCGCCCCCTACCACCCCGACCGGCTGACGCCGGGGCGAGGTGGCGCGATACCCACCGCGCCGTCGCGCCGGGTGGGTGTGACCAACACCTACGGTTCGCCTCGACGTGCTCGGGTAGGGAGCGCCGCAGGTGCGGCCCGTTCCCGAGTCAACGACTCGGCCTGCTCGGGCCCCCGCGCCGTCGCCGGGCCCGCACTGCCCCGTTTCCCCGTTCATCACTGAGGAGCTCCATGGCCGTGCCGCTCACCGACGCCCTGCGCGCCGCCCCGACGACGGAGCCGACCGCATGAGTGGGCTGTTGCAGGCCCTCGCCGACCCGCTGCTCGTCGCCTCGGTCGCCGCCATCGTGGTGGTGGGCGTCGGGTCCGTCCTCTACCTGCGCGCCGAGCCCGACGACGCGCCGTCCTCGCGGCCGCTGGCGAAGCAGTCCGCTCCTGTCCCCGTACCGGCGCCCGCCCCGGCGCCCGCCGTCGGCCCACCGCTCGCCCCGGCGCCGGCCCTCGCGTCCCTGCCCGCCGCCGGACGGCTGGTGGCGACCTCGGGCACCCCGGGGCGCCCGAAGCTCACCCCCATCAGGTCGAAGGTGGAGGTCTCCGTACCCGACGTCTCCTTCGCCGACGTGGCCGGCGTGGACGAGATCGTCGAGGAGCTCCAGGAGATCAAGGAGTACCTGCTTGATCCCGAGCGGTTCCGGCGCCTCGGGGCCACCCTGCCCCGCGGCATCCTGCTGGCCGGCCCCCCGGGCACGGGCAAGACGCTGCTCACCAAGGCACTGGCCGGCGAGGCGGGCGTCCCGTTCCAGGCCATCTCGGCCGCCAGCCTGGTCGAGGTCTACGTCGGTGTCGGGCCGGCCCGGATCCGCAGCGTCTTCGCCGAGGCCCGCAAGCACGCGCCGTCGATCGTGCTGCTCGACGAGCTCGACGCCATCGGCCGGACCCGCGCCAGCCATCCCATCGGCGGCTCCGAGGAGCGCGAGAGCACGCTCAACCAGCTGCTGGTGGAGCTGGACGGCTTCGATCCCTGCGACGGGGTCCTGGTGGTGGGGTCGACGAACCGCCCCGACGTCCTCGATCCGGCGCTCCTGCGCCCCGGGCGCTTCGACCGGCGCCTGGTGGTGGGCCCCCCGGACCTCCGCGGCCGGCGCGCCATCCTCGGTGTCCACACCCGGGACACCCCACTCGATCCGGCGGCCGACCTCGACGCCATCGCCCGGCGCACCCCCGGGCTCACCGGGGCCGACCTCGCCAACGTCGTGAACGAGGCGGCGTTGTTGACGGGACGTCGCCACCAGACCCGGGTGGGCCAGACGGAGCTGGAGGAGGCCATCGACCGGTTGCTGTCGGGCCCGCAGCGTCCGAACCGGCTCATCACCGCCGCCGACAAGGGCGTCATCGCCTACCACGAGGCCGGCCACGCCGTCGTGGGCTGGTGCCTGGCGGCCACCGACGACCTGCACCGGATCTCGATGATCTCGCGAGGCAACGCCCACGGCTACACGCTGTCGACCCCGGCCGAGGACCGGGTCGTGCTCGCCCGCAGCGAGCTCGTCGTCCAGCTCGCCGTCCTCCTCGGCGGCCGGGTGGCGGAGGAGCTCGTGTTCACCGATCCCACGACCGGCGCCCGCGACGACCTCGAGCGGGCGACGGCGCTGGCGGGCCGGATGGTCGTCGAGTACGGGATGAGCGACGCCGTGGGGCCGGTGTGCGTGACCGGCTGGGGTGACGGAACCGGCGAGGTCGCTTCCGAGATTCGGCGCCTCCTGCTCGAGGCCCGGGCCACGGCCACGACCGTCCTCACCGCCCGACGGACCCACCTCGACCGGCTGGCCGAGCGGCTCATCGTTGACGAGACGCTCGACAAGGCCGAGATCGACGACATCCTGGCCGATCTCCCCCGGAAGGGGCAGGGGCCGACCCGTGCGGCCGGTGTCGACTGTCGCAGCCGGCGGCGACCGAAAGCCCGACCGGCCGACGAACTGGTCCCGATTGACCACTAGGTGTCGGAAGCCTACAGTGGCGCCACCAACGTAGGGGGAGGGGAAGCCCATGCCGGAAGATGTGGTGCTGACGGGGTGGTATGTCGGGTTTGTCATCGCCGCGGTGACGATCTCGGCGGTGGTGGTGCTCGTGTCCATGCTGCTCGTCCTGGCCCGCCGCATCGGCCGCCAGGCGCTGCTCATCGAGCAGTCGCTCGAGGAGAGCCGCGAGAACACCGAAGGACTGTGGGAGGTCGGGATCGTGAACGACGCCATCGGCGACATCATCGGGCACGCGACGACGCTTCGTCGCCAGTTGGGAGGCTGACATGACCCTCGCTCTCGAGAGCGAGCACGTGACGTTCTGGTGGATCACCCTGGGCATGGGCGCGGTGGTGGCGGTGGTCGTCATCGTCCTGCTGTCGCTGCTGGTGGCCCTGGTCGACGACATCGACCGCAGCGCCGCCAAGGTGTGGAGCACGGCCACCCGGGTCGCCCGCAACACCGCCACCACGTGGTCGCTGCAGCAGACGGCGGTCGCCGCCGGTGTGCTGCGTGACGAGGTCGCCCTCCACGAGCAGTTGCTGGCGGAGAAGGCCCAGGAAGCGGGCATTCGATGACGCTGCGGGTCGTCCTCACCGTCTTCGAGATCGCGCTCGTCGTGATCATCCTCGCCTACTTCCTGAACAAGATCTTCAAGCAGCTCGTCTCCATCTCCAACACCCTCGGCAAGGTCGCCTTCGGTGTCCGGGCCGTCGAGACCCAGTGCGCCGTGATCGGCCCCGCCGCCGACCGGCTCAACGGTGAGCTCGCCGAGACCGCCGGCGGCCTCGAGAAGGCGGCTGGCCTGACCGAGCGCCTGGCCCGCCAGCGCTGAGACCCGCTACCGAGGACCGGCCGGCGTGCTGCGCCGGCCGGTCCTTTTGCGTTTTCACCCACCCCGGTAGCTGCCGGGCACACTTACGTGGTTCGAACCGGGTTGGGTAGCTTGCTCCCTTCGCCGGTGCGAGCCAGGTCAGGGGGGACGGCATGGGCACGAGGTGGGGAATGACGTGCGGCACGGGCCCCGGGGGCTCATGACGCCGCTGCTCGAGGTCGAGGGGCTCGAGGTCACGTTCGGCCTCGAGGTCGCCGCCGTGCGCAACGTGAGCTTCTCGTTGGACCGGGGCGAGTCGCTGGCGGTGGTGGGCGAGAGCGGATCGGGCAAGTCGACCCTGGCGCTGTGCCTGGCGGGGCTGGTCCAGCCTCCGGAGGTGCGCGGCAGCGTCAAGATCGACGGCCAGGAGCTCATGGGGGCCAGCCCCGAGGCGCTGCGCCGGCTGCGGTGGGAAACGGTCGCCCTGGCCCTGCAGGGCGCGCCCTTCAACCCGGTGACGACCATCGGCGTGCAGGTGGCCGAGCCCCTGCGCGACCGCCTCGGGATGGGCAAGTCGGCGGCGCGCGCCCGGGCCGAGGAGCTGGCCGTCGAAGCCATGCTCGACCCCGCCCTGCTCGACCGTCACCCCCACCAGCTGTCCGGGGGCGAGCGGCGCCGGGCGAGCCTGGCCATGGTCCTGGCGCTCGATCCCGCCCTGGTGGTCCTCGACGAGCCCACCGCCGGTCTCGACCCGGTCACCCGCGACGCCGTCGTGGATCGGATCGCGGCGTTGGCCCGCTCCCGGGGCTTCGCCCTGGTGGTGGTGTCGCACGACCTGCCCGACGTGACCCGTCTGGCGAAGCGGACCATGGTCATGTACGCCGGCGAGGCCATGGAGACGGGCAACACCCACAAGGTCATCAACGCCCCCGCCCACCCGTACTCGTGGTCTCTGGTCAACGCCTTCCCGGTCATGAACACGACCAAGGACCTGCGCCCCATCCGGGGCCGACCCCCGGACCCGCGCTCGGTCCCGCCGGGCTGCCCGTTCAACCCGCGCTGCACCCAGGCCGAGGACATCTGCGTCACCGAGCACCCCGACCTGCGCCCCGCACGCGGCCGCGATGTCGCCTGCCACTTCGGTGGCCTCAAGACCCTGCTGTCGGCGACGGGGCTGTCCAAGTCGTTCGGCAGCGGACGCGGCGCGACCCGGGCGCTCAGCGAGGTGTCGCTGGAGTTGCGCGAAGGCGAGGCGCTCGGCCTCATCGGCCCGTCGGGCAGTGGCAAGTCCACCTTGGCCCGGATCCTGACCGGCCACCTGGCCCCGGACGCCGGCGTCGTCGAGCTGGAGGGCGAGGCGCTGGCCACCACCTGGCGCCGTCACGCCCGGGCCCGGCGGCGGCGGATCCAGCTCGTCATGCAGAACCCGTGGGACGCCTTGTCGCCCCGGATGACCGTTGCCGAGCTGGTGCGTGAGCCCCTCGACCTCGCCAAGGAGGACGACCGGGAAGGCCGAGAGGCCGCCGTCGCCGAAGCCCTCGAGAGCGTCGGCCTGCCGGGCTCGGGACAGTTCCTCGGGACCCGTAGCCACGAGCTCTCCGGTGGCCAGCTCCAACGGGTGGCCCTGGCCCGTGCCCTCGTCGCCCGACCCAAGCTCCTGGTCGCCGACGAGCCCACCAGCATGCTCGACGCCTCGGAGCAGGCCCGGTTGTTGGTCGTGCTCCGCGAGCGTCAGGCCGAGATGGGCCTCGGCCTGATCTTCGTCTCCCACGACATGGCCGTCGTCCGCAAGGTGACCGACCGCATCGTGGTGCTCGAGGCCGGTCGCGTGGTCGAGGAGGGCCCCTCCCACACCGTTTCCACCACGCCCAGGAGCAGCACCGGTCGAAAGTTGATCGACTCGGCCTCCGCCTTCAGCACCG
>JBBJOU010000194.1:0-4856 GCA_037724305.1 Acidimicrobiales bacterium | reverse complement strand
CCGGCGGGGGCCCCTACCCCTGCGCCGAGGAGCCGGGCCCGCTCGGCGCCGGGACGGGCGCGCAGCGGGCGGTGCGCCACCGTGGGGCCACCGAGTTGGGCGCCGCCGAAGAAGGCGTCGATCCCGTCGAGCAGGGGCTGGTCGGCGCGCCAGCTCGTGCCGAGGGCGAGCGTGGTGGCGCCCTCCGTCGCCGCCCGGTAGACGTGGACGTCCCCACCGCGGAAGGCGTAGATGGCCTGCTTGGGGTCACCGACCAGCACGAGGCGACAGGGGGCGGCGGCGAAGGCGGCCTCGAAGATGCGCCACTGCACGGCGTCGGTGTCCTGGAACTCGTCGACGATGGCCATGGTGAAGCGCCGCCGGAGCCGGTCCACGACGAGCGGGCCGCGGGTGGGGTCGTCGATGCTGGCCGCCAGCCGCGCCAGGAGGTCGTCGTAGGTGATGAGGCGGCCCCGCCGCTTCTGGTCACGGATGCGGTCGCGCAGGGTGACGGCGAAGCGGCGGCGCAGCCGGGCCGCTTCGGAGCTCGCGGCGACCGGGCCGATCTCGGCCTCCGGGTGGTCGTTGACGACCCGGGCGATGCGCCGGGCGACATCACGGCCGAAGAGGATGTCGCCGCCGCCGTGGAAGCGGCGCACGAAGAGGTCGTCGACCGCGTCGTCGACGATGCCGGCGACATCCTCGATGACCTCGATCCCCCGCTCGGCGTCACCGGCCACACCGAGCCCGGCCAGCACCTGGTGGCAGAAGCCGTGGGTGGTGGCAATGGTGGCGGCGTCGAAGTCGGTGAGCGCACGGTGGAGCCGGCGGCGAAACAGCGCCACCTCGTCGGGCGTCCCGGAGCGGAGGTGGGCCAGCAGCGGGTCGGTGGGAAGCGGCGCCTTCGGGTCGAGGGCGGCGACGGCGTCGGCCAGGCGGCGCCACACCCGCTCGCGCAGGGTGCCGGTGGCCTTGATGGTGAAGGTGACGACGAGCAGTTCGTCGAGCGGGCGACCGCGAGCCACCTCGGCCACGACCAGCGAGACGGCGGCGTGGGTCTTGCCGGTGCCGGCGCTGGCCTCGATGACGGTGACCCCCTCGGGCAGGGGGCGGGTGGGGTCGAACGGGGCCAGGGTGGTGTCGGTCACGATGTCCGCCTGGCGCCGGCGTCGAGGTAGGGGTCCCACAGGCGTCGGGCGAGACGGCCGAAGCGGGACGCCTCGTCATCGGCCCACCCCGGGCCGGCCTCGTCGGGGGCCGGCGTCGTATCGAGCAGGGCGACGAAGGGCACCACGCCGCCGAGCACGTACACGTGCTCAGGGTCGCGATCCTCCTTGGGCCAGTCGTAGCCCGACGTCCACTGCTTGGCGGCGATGCCATCGGCATCACCCCGGCCCATGTTGACGCGCTCGGCGTACGCGTGCGAGGTCCGGCAGTAGAGGGGAAGGGGCGCGCGTCGCCCGCGATCGAGGAGGTCGACGAGGACGTCGAGGTGGGCGACGGCGGTGGCGGCGCGTTCGGCGGCCGAACCGGCGAACGGCTCCAGGGGGACGATGACGGCGCCCCGGCGCCACCCGACCAGGGCGGACGAGACGGCCCGGTCGGGGTGCGACGCGGTGGCGGCGAGGAACCGTGCCCAGGCCGCCAACCGCTGCTTCGGGCCGATGCTCGAGAAGGTCGTGGGGCGGATCAGGTCACCGATGACGTCGGGCACGGTGCCCACCAGGCGCCGGCCGCCGGCCAGGGCGACGTCGATCTCGAGCGAACCCGGCGAGCCGACAGCCGCGCGGTGGGCGAGCTCGGCGATCGCCTCTGCCTTCTGGCGGGCGTCGTGCAGCGCGTCGTCGCCGAGCGCACCGGGCGGGAGCGTTCCCCGAGCGACCTCGGCGGCGCAGACGGCCTCGACGTCGCCGCCGCGCAGGAGGGCCTCGAGGAGGCGGTCGCCCACCGCCCACTGCTCGAGGGCGTCGAGCTCGACGCGCAGCGCGTCGATGGGGCGATCCTCGTCGGTGCGCCGGCTCAGGCCGAGACGCTGGCGGAGGAACGCCCGCACCGGGTGCGAGACGAACGCCACCAGCTCGTCGAGGGCCACCAGCTCCTCCGCCACGGAGGGCAGCAGCCCGGTCAGGAACGGCGCCGGCGCCGACCGGGGCCGGGCCGCCGCCCGGGCGCCGTCGAGCAGCAGCGGGTCGAACCCCCACGGCCCGTCGACGCCGAGCGCGCCCCGCTCGAAGCAGCGCCGGTCGGATGGCTGCAGCGGGTGGTGGCGGACCACGCCGGTGCGGGCCGGAGCACCATCGGCGGTCTGCACCGTGGCGTCGACCACGTCGAGCAGTTCGTGCACGGGCACCGCCGGTGGTCGGTCCTCGTTGGTCCGCACGTCGCGGCCGGCGTAGGTGATGACCAGCGCCTCGCCGGCGGCCAGCACGGCGTCGAGGAGCAGCTGGCGGTCCTCGGCCCGGCGGTCGTGGTCGCCGACGTGGCGGGCCCGCACGAGCAGGTCGTCGCCGTCGGGCGACCCGCCGCGGGGGAACGCGCCGTCGTCGAGACCGACCAGGCACACAACGCGGTGGGGGACCGAACGCATGGGCACCAGCGTGCACATGGTGAGGTCGCCGGTGCGGAAGGCGGCCCGGGTCGGGCGGCCCCGGAGTCGGTCGGCGAGCAGGTCGCGCACCTCGGCCAGGCGCAACCCGACGCCCGGCGCGCTCCCGGCCTCGGTCGTCACGTCCGCCAGCACGCGGTCGAGCTGGCCCCGCTGCCAGGCGTCGGCGGCGCGGGTGGCGAGGAGCAGGTTGGCCGCCCGGTCGAGCGCCTCGACCCACCCCGCCACCGGCCGGGCGGCGGTCAGATCGCGCACCACCTCGCCGAGGCGACCCACCAGCTCGGCGACCCGCCCGGCCAGCTCGATGTCGCCGGCGTCGACGTCGTCGAGGGGGAGGGCGCCGCCGACCAAGCGCTGGTCGTCCTCCGCCATCGCCACGCCGAGCAGGAGCCGCACCAGGCCGGCGTCCCACGTGCCGGCCTCGACGGTGTGGAGGTCGAACGGGGCCCGGTGGGCGGCATCGAGGCCCCACCGGGTACCGGTGGCGGCCACCCAGCCGGCCAGGCGCTCGAGGTCGTCGTCGTCGAGGCGGAACCGGTGACGAACCGGGGCCAGGGCCGCGAACCGCAGCACCTGCGACGCCGTGAGCCGGGCGTCGACGAGCGCCAGCAGCTCGGACAGGGCCCCGAGCACCGGGTTGGTCTGGCGCAACGAGCGGTCGGCGAGACGGTAGGGCAGGTGCGGGGCCCCTCCGGGGGCGGCGGCGTCGAGCGCCGGGCCCCGGTCGGTGAAGGCGGCGTGGAGGAGGGGGGCGAACTCGTCGATGTCGGGGCACAGCACCACCACGTCCCGAGGCTCGAGCTCCGGGTCGGCGGCCAACAGGTGGGTGATGGCGTCGCGGACCACCTCGGCCTGGCGAGCCCGGCCGTGGCAGGCGTGCACCTGCAGCGAGCGGTCGGTGGGCGCGAGGAGGGGTCGGTCGACGTCGCCCGCCGGCGCCTCGTCGGCCCGGATCGCGGCCTGCAGGCGGTGCAGCAACGTCGTCGGCGCGGCGGCGTCGGGGAGCGGGTGGTGGCGTTCGGACGCACCGTTGCTGGCGAGGCGGGCGCCGAGCACCAGTTGCATCTCGCGGCTGTCGCGGCCCCAGGAGCGCAGCAGCGGATGGTGGGTGGCATCCGCCGCCGCCGAGGCCACCTTGTCGGGCGCAGCGGGTGCGAGCTCGGCGATCCTCCCCCACGCCGCCGGCGACGGGTGCAGCGCCAGGATGTGGACCTCGCGGTGGGCGGCCAGGGCGCCGAGCACGTCGAGGTAGCTGGCCGGCAGCCGGGTCAGGCCGAACAGCGCCAGCCGGTCCGGGAGATCGGCCAGGTCGGGGTCCGCCTCGAGGGCGGCGCACCCCCCGGCCAGGCGTTCGGCCGGGCTGTCGGTGCCCATCACCGCCCGTAGGCGCCGCCACAACTCAGCCTGCCAGGCGGCGTCGGCGGGCAGCGGTGCACCGTCACCGTCGGTGTCGGCGCCGGCCGCCCACGCCCGCACCATGGCCGGGCGGTGCACTCCATAGCGGTCGAAGAGGTCGGCCAGGTGCCGCACGGTGGCGAACCGGCGGTCCCGGTCCGATGCCGCCTCGTCGCCCCGCCCCAGGTGGCCGGCCAGCACCGACAGCCAGGCCTCGTCGAGATCGGCCTCGACCACCGCCAACAGCGGCCACGCCAGGCGTTCCGGGCGCCAGGCGTCGGTGGCGGCGTCGACACCCGTCGCCCGCGCCAGGGCGTCGCCCACCAACCGCCCGGGGAACGGGAAGGCGAGGTTGGCGCACATGCCGTCGGCCCGACCCGGCGTGGCCCCCAGCCGGGCGGCGAGGCGGTGCGCCAGCCACCGCTCGACCCCCCGGGAGTGCACCGCCACCACCTCGGCCCGGAACGGGTCGCCGAGCGGCGCCTCGAGGAGCCCGGCGAGCACGTCGGCCAACACGTCGGCCCGCTCGGCGCGGTGCAGCACCAATGTCATCGTGGCTCAGGGGCTGCGCCCCCGGGTCCCTTCGGCGACAGCTCCATTGTCCCGACCGTACGTGGTCGCCGTGACCGGCCGGCGAGGGGGGGGCGCAGCGGGCGGGCGCGAAGGAACCCCGGCCCCCTCCGGGGAGGAAGCCGGGGTTCCGTCGGGCGTGCTCAGATCCTGGTGAGGTCTAGCCCACCCAGACCCCGCCGTGGAACCTGACGCACTCCTGGTTCACCGTCCCGAAGGTGTTCGCGTTCCAGATGTTGTTGTCGCACGGCGGATTGATGTTCCCGTCGTAGGCGTCGAACTCGACGTTGCCGGTCGCGGTGTTGCG
>JBBJOU010000193.1:0-4866 GCA_037724305.1 Acidimicrobiales bacterium | reverse complement strand
CGCTGACGGGCGTCAGCCCGTGAAGTGATTGGTGATCGGCATGCGCCGGTCCTTGCCGAAGGCCTTGAGCGAGATGCGGGGCCCGGGCGGGTTCTGGCGGCGCTTGTACTCGGCCACGTCGACGAGGCGGGTGATCCGGGCGACGAGGTCGGGGGGGAACCCGGCGGCCACCAGCTCGGCCCGGGTGAGGTCGTGCTCGACGTAGGCCTCGAGCAGCGGGTCGAGCACCTCGTACGGCGGGAGCGAGTCGTCGTCGCGCTGGTCGGGGCGCAGCTCAGCCGAGGGCGGCTTCGTCAGCACCGCCTCGGGGATCAGTTCCCCCCCGGCGCGGGCGTTGCGGTCGCGGCACAGCTCGTAGACGAGCAGCTTGGGCACGTCCTTGATCACCGCGAACCCGCCGGCGGTGTCGCCGTAGAGGGTGGAGTATCCGACGGCCAGCTCGCTCTTGTTGCCGGTGGTCAGGACCAGCCAGCCGGGGAACTTGTTCGACAGCGCCATGAGGAGGGTGCCCCGGATGCGGGGCTGGAGGTTCTCCTCCGCGAGACCCGGTTCCCGACCGGAGTAGCTCGGTTCGAGCAGTTCGAGGAAGGCAGCGTGGGCGGCCTCGATGGCGATGGTGCGGTAGTCGATGCCGAGGACGAGGGCCATCCGCTCGGCGTCGGTGCGCGACCCGTCGGAGCTGTAGCGGCTGGGCATCGACACGCCGTGCACGTGCTCGGCGCCGAGGGCGTCGACGGCGACCGCGGCCACCAGGGAGGAGTCGACACCGCCGCTCAGCCCGATGACCACGTCGGTGAAGCCGTTCTTGTGCACGTAGTCGCGGGTGCCGATCACCAGTGCCTCGTAGACCTCGCGCACGGGTTGGAGCGGGGTGACCTCCACCGGGCGCCGGGGCGCCGGCGTCACCACCGGGGTGTCGTCGCCGGCGCCGGCGCCGGGCACGACCGCCGGTGCGGCGGTGACCTCCACGACCGGGAGCGCTGGTGCCGTCGCCCGCCCGCGCGGGTCGAGCAGCCGGGTGCGGAACACGGGCCGCACGTCGAGGTCGACGACGCCCACCGCCTCGGCGAATTGGGCCAACCGGGTGACCACCTCGCCGTCGGCGTCGAACACGACCGATGCGCCGTCGAAGAGCAGCTCGTCCTGGCCGCCCACCTGGTTGACGTAGACGAGGGTGCAGGTGGCGTCCTCGGCCCGGGTGGCGAGCATGCGCTCGCGCTCGGCCCGGCGGCCCCGGTGGTAGGGCGAGGCGTTCAGGTTGACCAGCAGCTCGGCGCCGCCGGCGGCCTGCTCGGCGAGGGGGCCGCTGGGGCTCCACATGTCCTCGCAGATCGACACGCCCACGGTGACGCCGGCGATGCGGAAGAGCGTGTAGGGCTGCGTGCCGGGAGCGAAGTAGCGCTGCTCGTCGAACACTGCGTAGTTGGGCAACAGGCGCTTGTGGTAGGTCCCGACCACCGCTCCGCCGGCGCACACGGCGGCGGCGTTGCGCAGGTCACGGTCGGCGTCGACGAAGCCGACCACCGCCGCACAGCGCCCGGTGCGGCCCGCGACCGCGTCGAGGGCGTCGCGACCGGCGGCGATGAAGCCCGGCTTCAGCAGCAGGTCCTCGGGCGGGTACCCGGTGATGGCGAGCTCGGGGAACACGGCGACGTCACAGCCGGCGGTGGCGGCCTCGTCGTAGGCGGCGAGGATGCGCGCCACGTTGCCGGCGAGGTCGCCCACGACAGTGTTCAGCTGGCACAGGCCGACCCGGATCCGACGCACGGGGCCAGCGTACGGGGCGTCGATCCCTCGGACCGGCGCCGCCGGTCGGTGAGGTCCGGCGCGAGACTGGGCCCCCGATGGCCACGGTGGGCACCGAGCTCGACGACGCGGCGGCGCACAGCGCCGATCCGCCGGCGGTGCGCGCCTCGCTGGCCCGCATCGGCGACGAACGCCCGGACGCCGCCGCCCGCCTCGCCGCCGACCCGTGCCTCGCCGCCGCCGCGGTGGCGGTGCTCGCGGCCGGCCGGTGGCTGGCCCCGGTCGTCGAGCGGGACCCCCTCGCCCTCGACGTGCTCGCCGACCTCGACGCCGCCACCCCGGTGACCGCCGGCGGCGGCGCCGCCGCGCTCCTGCGCTGGTACCGCCTCGACCTCCTGCGCATCGCGGCGCGCGACCTCGTCGGCCTCGACCCCCTCGAGGTCACCGGCATCGGGCTGGCGGCGTCGGCGGCCGCACTGCTCGACGGTGCGCTGCGCCTGGCCGGCGCCGACGGGGCTGCGGTCATCGGGATGGGCAAGCTCGGCGCCGCCGAGCTCAACTACGCCAGCGACGTCGACGTGCTCCTCGTCGCCGACGAGCCGGCCGCAGCTGAACCCGCCCTGCGGCGGGCGGTGGCGACCGCCCGGCGAGCGGTCCGGGTCGACCTCGCCCTGCGCCCCGGGGGCCGCGACGGCGACCTCGTGCGCACCCTCGCCGGCTATCAGGCCCACTGGGACGGGTGGGCCGAGCCGTGGGAGCGCCAGGCCCTGGTCAAGGCCCGTCCGGTGGCCGGTGACGGCGACCTCGGCGCTCGTCTGGCGGCGGCGGCGGCGGTGCGGGTGTGGGGCCGTCCGTTCACGCCCGAGGAGCTGCGCTCGGTCCGCTCGCTGAAGGCCCGCGCCGAGCGCGAGCTGGCGGGACGGCGCCTCACCGATCGTGAGCTGAAGCGGGGGCGGGGCGGCATCCGCGACGTCGAGTTCGCGGTCCAGCTCCTCCAGCTGGTCCACGGTCCGGCCGATACCGGCGTGCGGGCGGCGGCCACGCTGCCGGCGCTGGTCGAGCTCGCCGCCGGGGGCTACGTCGACCCGGCCGACGCCGCCGATCTCGGCGCCGCCTACCGCCGCCTGCGCGCCGTCGAGCACCGTCTCCAGCTCGTCGACGGCGCCGCCAACCACGTGCTGCCGCGCCACGACACCGACCTCGACCGCCTCGCTCGCACGCTCGGCATCGAGACGGCATCGTCGGCGTCCGCCGGCGAGGTGCTCGCTGAGGAGCTGCGCCGCCACCGGGCCACGGTGCGGGCCATCCACGAGCGCCTGTGGTTCCGACCGCTGCTCGAGGCGTTCGGCGAGGGGGTCGGTGGGCGCGGTGCCGTCGACGGCGGGACCGGGCTCCTGTCGGCGGCGGCCGCCGCCGACCGCCTCGCCGCCTTCGGCTTCGCCGACGTCGAGCGCACCCGGCGGGCGGTCGAGGAGCTGACCCGGGGCCTCACCCGATCGTCACGCCTGATGCAGGCGTTGCTCCCGCTGGTCCTGGGGTGGTTGTCCGAGGCGCCCGACCCCGATCTCGGCCTGCTCGCCCTGCGCGACCTCGCCTCCCGGCCCCAGCGGGGACGCACCCTCGTCGAGGCGTTCCGGGACTCGCCCGACGTGGCCCAGCGCCTGTGCCTGGTGCTGGGCACCAGCCGGCTTCTCGGCGAGCACCTCGGCCGCAACCCCGACCTGGCCACCGGTCTCGTCGACGCCGCCACCCTGCGCCCGCGTGACCGGGACGAGCTCGCCGTCGCCGCGACATCGGCGGTCGCCTGGCGCGACGAGCCGGAGGCCCGGCGCACCGCCCTCAAGCGCTTCACCGACCGGGAGGGGCTGCGCATCGGCGTGGCCGACGTCCTCGGCCACGCCGATCGCCGTGCGGTCGGCCGGGGGCTCGCCGCCCTGGCCGAGACGGCGGTGGCCGTCGCCATCGAGATCGTCGAGCCGCCGGTACCGCTGGCGGTGGTGGCCCTCGGGCGCTTCGGTGGCGGCGAGCTCTCCTACGCCAGCGACCTCGACATCATCTTCGTGACCGAGGCGGCGACCGCCGCCGACATCGAGGCCGCCGAGCGGGCGACGGCGCGGGTGTTGCGCCTCCTCGCCGCCGGCGCGCCCCACCTGTACGACGTCGACGCCACGCTGCGCCCCGAGGGCAGCCAGGGGTCCCTGGTCCGCAGCATCGACGGCTGGCGCGCCTACCTCGAGCGGTGGGCCGAGCCGTGGGAGCGCCTCGCGCTCGTGCGCGCCCGGCCGGTCGCCGGCGACGACGTCCTCGGGCGGGCGTTCACCGCCGTCGTCGACCCCTGGGTGTGGGGTCGGCCGGTCGACCAGGACGACCGGCGGGCCATCCGCCGCGCCAAGGTCCGCGCCGAGCAGCGGTACCCGCGCGCCGGCCGGCCGGCCGGCGGCGACGACCCCGACTTCTCGCTCAAGCACGGCCGCGGCGCCCTCGCCGACGTCGAGTTCTGCACCCAGCTCCTCCAGCTCGAGCACGGCGTCCGGGCCGGGCCGACGGTCGACGCGCTCGCCGCCCTCGCCGCCGCCGGGGTGCTCGACACCGGCGAACACCACGTGCTCACCGAGGCCCATGCCTTCTGCGACGCGGTGCGGGACCGGGCCTTCCTCGTCACCGGCGTGGTCGGCGACGCCCTCCCCGCCCGGGCCGAGCACCTCCACCGCCTCGCCGTCTCCCTCGACACGTCCCCCCAGGCGTTGCGAGGCGACTTCCGACGGTTGACCCGGCGGGCGCGGGCCGTCGTCGAGCGTCGCTTCTACGGCGTGACCTGACCGGGTGGCGGGCCGGGCGCGGTACCGTAGGCCGGAAAGATCACCCGTTCGAGCCGCTGTAGAACGCACTGGCGCTGCCGACACGAGCGGTGTGGGCAACGCCTCTCGTGGAGCCGTCGCCCCCAGGATCGAGGACGTGCGCGTCACCACCGAACCCGTGCGCTGCCCGCCCGACGCGTCAGGTGCGAGCGGCGCGCCGGTCGAAGGGGTCCGCGGTCCTGCCATGGCCACGGTGTCCTGGGGCTTCCTGGGCTCCGGTCTCGTCGCCGTGCTGGGTCTCCTCCTCCTCGACGACCCCGTC
>JBBJOU010000192.1:0-4883 GCA_037724305.1 Acidimicrobiales bacterium | reverse complement strand
TCGGTGGTGGGGGGGACGGTCGGCGGGGGGTAGACCTGCGCCGAGGCGCCCGAAGCGCCGACCAGCACGACCATGAACGCGCCGATCAGTGCTGTAGCAAGGCGATGAGCCACGGTAAGACCTCGAACTTCTCCTGGGAGGATGAGCTGACCGTATGGGAAGGGTGGCTCGTAAGCAACCCGCAGCCGGTTACGGCGGTGTGACCAACCCGTCGTCCGGTGCCACCCGGATGGCTTCGGCGACGGTGATCGTCGTCTCGAGATCGGCACCCGTCCGCCGGTCGACGAGGCGGGCTGTCACGGTGTCGGGGGTGACGAGGCCGTTGGGGAGAACGACCAGATCGTAGGGCACACCGGAGTCGAGACGACCTTCGAACGTGGCGACGATGGTCTGCTCCTCACCGGGGCCGAGGTCGACGACGACCTGGTGGACGAGGAGATCGCCGTCGGCGAAGGTGACGGCGTCGACCGGTTGCCCGTCGAGCTCCGCCGTCACGAGCGGGTGGCGGGAGTAGAGCAGCACGATGCTGCGGTTCGTGCCGAGGGGGAGCGGCGGATCGAGGGACGAGCCGATGAGATAGAGGGGTTGGCCGGCCGCCGGCGCCTCGTTGCCCAGGGTGACCTGGAGGCGGCTGCGGATGGTGCCGTCCTCCTCGACGGTCGCCTCGTAGTCCAGCGACCGGCGCAGGTAGAGGTCGATCTTGTTGCCGGCGCCGTTGATGTGCCCGACGTGGAGGAGGTCGGCCTGGGTCCGGGGGAGGGCGCCGTCGAGGCCGTTCTCGGCGAGGAGGGCGCCGGCGGCGACCGACGTCTCGGGCGGGACCCAGAGGAGCAGGTCGCCCACGTCGAGCGCGCCGAAACTGTCGACCATGGTCCCCAGGGCGGACAGGTCGAGGACCTCGAGCCGCTCGCCGACCACGTCGGCGAGATCGGCGAGCAGGTCCTTGCGGTTCTGCTGCTGCTCGCCGAGCTCGGGGAACTCGAGGTACTGGCGGCGGGTGACGAAGTCGACGGCCGTCTCGGCGGTGACGGTGACGCCGATCTCGGCCAGCTCCACCGGGCCGACGATCCCGACCAGCGCGGCCATGGCCTCCGGGGTGACGAGCACGACACCGTCGACGGCGCCGACGGGAGTCTGGGCGACGAGCTGCGCGGCCAGGTCGGCGGCGGCGGGGAAGTCGGCCGGGGTGGTGACGCTGCGCAGGTCGACCGAGGTGCTGTAGGGCAGGTAGGGCTGGGCCCGGGGCGCGACGTCGAGGCGCAGCGGGTCGTAGCCGCCGGGGGTGTTGATGTCCTGGAGGGGGCCGCTCTGCTCGACGTCGAGTTGGCCCTGGTCGAACCGCAGCACGGCGTAGGCGCCGGGGAACCCGAAACGGTTGCGGGTCTCGACCGGCGAGGTGAACAACACGAGGTAGCGCTGGGCACCGTCGTCGCCGAGGAGGTCGGGCGCGACCTCGACGAAGCGGCGGATCCGCTCGGCGGTGGCGAACGCCTCGGATGCCTCGACGATGGACCGGTCGAGGGCGTCGCTCACCGGGGCGAGCAGGAGGCGGCGGTCGACAGCGGCGAGGCGGCGCACCGAGTCGTCGAGGGCCAGGCTGAGCTCACCCAGTGGTTCGCCGAGGGCGCGGAGGGCGTCAAGGTCGAGGGCGCCACCGCTGACGGCGACCTGGTCGAGGTCGATGGCGCGTGCGGTGCGGCGGGCGACGGCGGCGGCGTCGGCGGCGGCGCCCACGGCGATGGAGCTGGCGTCGGCCTGCTGGGCCAGGCCGGGGATGCCGCGCAGCGGGAGGGCGAGCGATCCGAGCGTGCGCTCACCGGCCCGCAGCGCGTCCTCGGCGACGCGGAACTGCTCGGCGGCGCCGTCGATGTCGCCGTCGCGGGCGAGGGCGGCGCCCAGGGCGAAGGCGTCGGTACCCCGGTCGATGTCGTTGCGGCCGAGGAGGCCGCCGATGCCGCCGACCGCGGCGAGCACCACGAGGGCGCCCACTGCCACCAGCGCCGCCCGCGTCGTCCGGCGCCGGACCCGGGCGCGCATGCCGAGCACGCCGGCGACGACCACGCCGGCGTAGATGGCGGTGGTGGTGAGGGCCTGGGCCCACGTGGGACCGGTGCCGCTCCCGGTGAGCAGGGACAGGGCGATGAAACCGCCGATGGCGGTGGCGACGCGCCGGTTGCCGTGGACCTGGAGGGCGTTGAGGAGGCCGAGCGCCACGGCGGCGGCGGCGAAGCCGAGCGAGGTGCCGGTGACGGCCACCAACCCGCAGGCGCCGGCCCCGACGAGCAGCGACGCCCGGGCCGCCGTGGCGCTGGTCCACGCCAGGAAGGCGACGAACGCCGCGCACCAGAGCTGGTCGAGGCCGGCGAGGCCGGTCGGCTGTCGGGCCAGGCCGGCCCCGGCGGCGGCGGCGAGCAGGACGACGAGGTCGCGCTGGCGGCGTCGGGAGAGCAGGCGCCCCTTGCTTCGGGTCGCCACGTTGCGCTACGAGTCGCCCGGACGCCAACTGGCGCCGGGGCGGATGTCGGCCGGTCCGTCGTACTTGCGGCCGTTGTTGGTCGGCGCGTCCGACCCGTTGTCACGTCCGCTCTCGGACGTGGTCGGGTGCTCGTCGCCGGCCGTGTCGAACGTCGGGCCCGCGTCTCGGCCGGGCACCCGCGGGTCGAGCACGTCGACGGCGGGGCGCGGTCGGAGGCCGGACCGTTCGCTCGGCCGGGGCTCCTCGGCGACGGCGCCCTTGCCCGCGGTGGCGCTCGCCTGGCGTCGCGCCGCCCGGCGCGCCCGGCGGGACCCTTTGCGCTCGGGCCCGGTCGAGCGGTCGTCTTCGGCATAGCCCTCGTGGCCGTAGCCGTAGCCGTACCCGTAGCCGTAACCGCCGTCGGCCTCCACGCCGGTGACGACGAAGCCCAGGACGGGGGCGTTGACCTGGTTGAGCATCTGGATGGTGCGGCGGAGCGCGTTGCGCTTGGTGGTCTGGCTGTTGACCACCAGGATGGTGGCGTCGACGAGGCGGGAGATCACGAGGGAGTCGGTGACCGGCAGGACCGGCGTCGAGTCGATCACGACGACGTCGAACTGCTCGGTGAGGACCTCCACCACCGCGGCGGCACGGTCCGACGACAGCAGCTCGGACGGGTTGGGCGGCGGCGAGCCGGCCGGCAGCAGGTGCACCCCGGCGGCGGTCTCGCGGAGGGCATCCTGCAGCGAGGCGTCGCCGAGCAGGACGTCGGTGAGGCCGGGGGTGAGCGGCTCGTCGAAGCGCTCCTGGATGCGGGGCCGGCGCAGGTCACAGCACATGACGACGACTCGGTCACCGCCCTGGGCGAAGGCGACGGCCAGGTTGGCGACGGTGGTGGTCTTGCCGTCGCCGCTGAGGGGCGAGGTGATCTGCACGACCCGGAGCGGGCGCTCGATGCCGGCGAACTTCACCGCGGTGCGCAGCGAGCGGTAGGACTCGGCGGCCACCGAGCGGGGGTCGTCGCGAGCGGCGACGTAGCGCGGGGCCTTGGCCTGTTCGATCTCGGGCACCACGGCGAGGGTCGCCACCCCGGGGACGGCCCGCTCAAGGTCGCCCACCGACCGGACCCGCTCGTCGAGGTGGTCGCGGAGGAAGGCGAGGCCGGCGCCGAGCATGGCGCCGATCACCAGCGCCAGCGCCGCGTCGCGCACCGGCTTGGGCGACACCGGGACGGCGGACGCCTCGGCGGGGGTGAGCACCATGGCGCCGCCGGAGGAGGTGATGCCGGCGGTGAGCTGGAGGTTGTCGAGCAACTGCTGGTAGATGGCGCGCTGGCTCTCGAGCGGGGCGAGCTCGGCCGCCAGCTCGCTCCGGAGGTCATCGCGGGCCGACTGGAGGGCGCCGTCCTCGGGGTCGGCGCCCACTGCGGCCTCGGCCTCGTCGAGCGGCTGGCGGACCTCGTCGACCTGGACCGCGAGGTCGTCGAGCTGGATCTGGATCTCGGCACCGGCGGCCAGCAGTTCGTCGACGCGCTGCTGGCGGCGGACCTCGATGAAGGTCTCGACGTAGACGTTGACGAGGGCGGCGGCGTCCTGCGGATCGGCGGCGGTGAGCGACACCTCGACGACGTCGGAGGTGTCGGAGCTCACGGCGGCGCTCACCGCGGTCGGGTCGAGGGGACCGTCGTAGGCCTCGGCCACGGCGTCGCGGATGGCCACCGATTCCAGGATGCGCACCTCGTTGTTCAGCTGGCGCACGGCCTCCTGGGGGGTCACACCCAGTTGGTCGGTGACGATGCCCTCGGCGCGGCTCGGGCGCACCAGCACCTCGGACTCGGAGCGGTACTGCGGAGCCTGGCGCAGCGACACACCGAGGGCGACGCCCACCACGATGACCATCACCGCGATGATCGACAGCCAGCGTCGGCGGAGCACCCCCAGGTAGGCCCGGAGGTCGAGCTCGTTGTCGTCGACCTCTCGAGCGGTCACCGGAAGCATCACGCGAACGCTAGCCGTACTGGTCGAGCCTGACGGGTGCCCGACCGGTCGCAGCTCGGCCCTTCGGGTGGCATCCGCGGCTGGCTGGATGAGCGATGGTGTTCATCCGGGTCGCCAGGATGACCGCTACGGGTCCAGACTGTGACATCTGGACCGGCCATTGGCTTGCGGGCCGCTTCCGGAGCAGACTTCGCCACCCGGATGGCATCGTGGTCGTCGAACGTCTTCGCCGCGGACCGGCGGAAACCGAGGTGTCGCCCGTTACTGGCGGGACGGAGGAAGGTACGGGTGTCACAAACAGCGGTCCGGGTCGGTGAACCCGCAAGAGCAGCAGCGCAGCACGACGCGCCGAGTGGACTTCCCCAGCGGCTGCGCCGGCGACCCCGCATCGCCAGTGTCGAGTCGTGGCGGGACCGGCCGTTCCGGCGGTG
>JBBJOU010000191.1:0-4888 GCA_037724305.1 Acidimicrobiales bacterium | reverse complement strand
ATCGCATCGACGTCGCCGCCGACGACGGCACCACGATCTCCTACGTCGTCACCCGGGTCGAGCGCCACCCCAAGGACGCCTTCCCCACCGACGCCGTCTACGACATGACCGCCGGGCCCGAGCTCCGCCTCATCACCTGCGGCGGCGACTTCGACCGGTCCTCGGGCCACTACGAGGACAACGTCATCGCCTTCGCCACGCCGGCGTGAGTCCGCTCGTCACGTGAAGCGGAACCAGAGCGAGCGCAACAGCAGGCGCACCGGCTCGCTCACCCAGGTGAACACCCCGACCGTGAACAGCGCCGCCAGCACCATCGCCGAGAGGTCACGGGCCCGGACCGGGTTGGAGTAGAGGCGGCTCACGCCCTTGGCGTCGACCAACATGGGCCCGACGAGCATGCGCACGAGCACGGTGGAGGCCATGCCCGGGCGGCCCTTGTCGAGGAACTCGACCATCGACGTGTGGGTGCCGACCGCCACGATCAGCTCGGCGCCGTGGTGATGCGCCAGCAGCATGGCCATGTCCTCGCTCGTGCCGGGCGCCTCACACGTGCGGTACTCGACGCCGAGCTCGTCGAGGCGCTCGGCGCCGGGCGCGGTGCCGCTGCGGTAGGCGTGCACCACCAGGATGGCGCCCGATCGCAGCGCCTTCGACGACACCGAGTCGAAGTCACCGACGATCAGGTCGGGCGTGTGGCCCAGTTCGAGCAGGGCGTCGGCCCCGCCGTCGACGCCCACCAGGATGGGCCGCTTCTCCTTGAGGTACCCGGTGCGGCGCAACAGGAGGAGGTCCTCGCGGTAGTCGGCGCCCCGCACCACGATGAGCACGTGACGGCCGGTGAAGTCGACGCCGACGTCGGGCAGGTGGAGGCCCCCCCGGGTGAAGAGGTGCGCCTCCTTCTGGACGTAGGTGACGGTGTTCTCGACGAAGCGCTCGAGGGTGGGACCGACGTTGCGGGTGGCCTCGTCGAAGGCCGCCTCGAGGGTCGCCAGCGTCTGGCGGGTGCCGGTGGCCACCACCTCGCCGTCCACGACCAGCTGCTCGCCCACCACGGTGACCAGGTCGCCGTCGGCGATGTGGTCGAGCACGGCCGCGCCCACCCCGTCGAGCAGCGGGATGCCAGCGGCGGCGATGAGCAACGGGCCCGGGTTGGGGTAGGCGCCGGTGATCGATGTCGCGGCGTTGACGACGGCGGCGGGAACGGCCTCGACGAGGGTCTCCGCCGCCACCCGATCCAGGTCCTCGTGGTCGATGACGGCCACCTCCCCGGGGAGCAGGACCTTGACCAGGTCCTTGGTGCGCCGACTGACCCGGGCGCGCCCGGTCGCCACCTCCGGCGTGGTCCGGGGCCGGCTCACGAACGCGCCACCATCAGGACCGTCCGGCCCGGGCCGAGGCGAGCAGGTCCTCGGCGAGCTCGCGGGCCGAGGACGACTCGGGCTCGCCGGCCAGCATCCGTGACAGCTCGAGCAGGCGGGCCTCGTCCTCGACCACGGCCGCCGAGGCGGTCGTGCGCTCGTCGCCCCCGCCGCCGACGATCGCCTTGGCCACCACCACGTGGGCGTCGGCGGCGGCCGCCACCTGGGCGAGGTGGGTGACGACCAGCACCTGGCGGCCGCCGCCCGACCGCCCGCCGGGCCCGGCCCCGGCCCGCCCGAGGGCGCCCAACGCCCGCCCCACGGCGAGGGCGGTGGCACCCCCGATGCCGGCGTCGACCTCGTCGAAGACCAGCGTCTCCGGGACCGGGGGTTCGTGCTCGACGCCAGCGGCGCACGGGGGCCCCGCGGAGTCGACGCCGGCACCGGCGCTCAGCACGAGGCGGACGGCGAGCATGGCCCGGGCCAGTTCCCCGCCCGAGGCGACCTTGGCCAGCGGGGCGAGCGGCGCGCCGGGGTCGGTGGCCAGCAGGAAGGCGACGGCGTCGCCCGGATCAGGGCCGGCGACGTCGACCGCCAGCCGGGCCCGGGCCATGGCCAGTTCGCCGAGGTGGGCCTGCACCGCCGCCGCCAGGCGGGGGGCGGCCGCCCGGCGGGCGGCGGCCACGGCGGCGGCGGCGGCCGCCTCGGCGGCGGCGGCCTCCACCCGCTCGGCATCGAGGGCGGCGGCCCGGCGGTCGTGGTCCTCGAGGGCGGTGAGGCGGGAGCCGGCGGCGGCGGCGAAGCCGATGACCTCGGCCATGGTGTCGCCGTACTTGCGGCGCAGCTCGCGGAGCAACTGGCGGCGGTCGCGCAGCCACGCCAGGCGGGCGGGGTCGTCCTCGATGGCCTCACCCACCGCCCGCAACTCGGCGGCGACGTCGCCCACCTCGGCCACCAGGTCGCGCAGGCGCGCCTCGAGGCCGGCGAAGGGAGGCCGGCCGGCGACCGCCGCCAGGGCGGCGGCCAGGGCGTCCAGCGCGCCGCCGTCGTCGGGGGTGAGGGCGCCCGTGGCCCGTACCGCCGCCTCCCGGTGGGCCACGGCGTCGCCCAGGCGATCCTCCTCGGCATCGAGGGCGGCGTCCTCGTCGGGGTCGTCGACGGCAGCGGCGGCGAGCTCGGCGACCTGGAAGCGCAACAGGTCGATCTCGCGGGCTCGCGCCCGCTCGTCGCCCCCGAGGGCGGTGAGGGCGGCATCGATGCGCGCCAGTTCGGCGCGCGCCGCCTGCAACGGCCCGAGGTCGACGGCGCCGAAGCGGTCGAGGGCCTGGCGCTGGGTGGCGGTGGCGAGGAGCGACTGGTGGGCGTGCTGGCCGTGGAGGTCGACGAGGCCGGCGCCGAGCTCGGCGAGGGCGGCGGCCGGGGCCAGGCGGCCGTCGACGTAGCCCCGGCTGCGCCCGACCGCGGGCACCACCCGGCGCAGCACGACCTCACGGTCGTCGTCGGCCACGAAGCGCCCTTCGACCGCCGCCTCGGCGGCGCCGGCGCGCACCATCGCCGGGTCGGCCCGGCCCCCGACCAGGAGCTCGATGGCCTCGACCACCATGGTCTTGCCGGCGCCGGTCTCCCCGGTCAGCGCCGTCATCCCCGGCCCGAGCAGGAGCGACACCGACTCGATCACCCCGAGGTCGGTGATCCGCAGCTCGCTCAGCACCATGACCACCGGGCGCCGGCCGGAGCCCCATCCTCGAACTGCGACGGGATCATCGGTCGGCCAGGCCGAACTTGGCCTTCAGGATGCCGTGGAAGTCACGGGTGTCGAAGGTGACGAGCTTCACCGGGCGGGCGGCGGCGGTGCACACGATGGCGTCGCCCTCGTCGAGCTGGCCGCAGTTCCGACCGTCGACCGACAGCGTCGCCGGGCGGTGGCCGACCACCTCGAGGCGCAGCTCGGTGTCGGGGGGCAGCACCAGCGAGCGGTCGAAGAGCATGTGGGGCGACACCGAGGTGAGCACCAGCGCCCGGTGGCGGGGATGCACGATCGGGCCCCGGGCCGAGAACGAGTACGCCGTCGAGCCCGTCGGCGAGGCCACGATCAACCCGTCGGCCGCGTAGGTGGTCCAGAAGTCGCCGTCGATCGACACCGCCAAGCGCACGGTGTGGCCCATCGGGGTCTTCTCGACGACGGCCTCGTTGAGCGCAGCCCACGGCACCGCGCCCCACTCACCGGCGGCCTCGACGGCGACGGCGACGGCGAGGCGCTCCTCGAGGCGGTGATCACCGGCCAGCACCCGCTCGACCGCCACCCACGCTTCGGCCGGTTCGACCTCGGTGAGGTAGCCCAGGGCGCCGACGTTCACCCCGAGGATGGGGGTGCCGACCTCCCCCACCAGGTGCGCCGTCCGCAGCATCGTGCCGTCGCCGCCGATGGCCACGGCCAGGTCGAGCCCGCCGGCGCAGAGCTCGGCGTCGTCGACGCCGAGCTCGTCGAAGCCGGTGAGCTCGGCGTCGGTGGTCGGCAGGCGCACGTGATGGCCGGCGTCGCCGAGCGCCCGGCACAGCTCGACGGCGAGGGCGCGGGCCTCCGGTCGCTCGTGGTGGATGAGGAGGGCGACCGTGCGCGGTGACATCGGTTCGCTCGCACGCTCGCTCACGGCGGGGCGAGGCCCGGGTCGAGGCGGGCGACGGCGTCGAGGTCGACCGGTTCCGCCGGACCGGTCACCGTCGCCGCGTCCGGTCCCGGTGCCACGGCGTGGAGGAGGAACTCGACGTTGCCGTCGGCACCGAGGAGCGGGGAGACCATGGCACCCATGATCGCAGCGCCGGCGTCGTCCAGCGCGACACCGACCTCGACGAGCACCCGGGCCCGCACGTCGAGGTCGCGGATGACGCCCCGGCCGCGGCTGGCCTCGACCCGGCCCGCCTCGAACTGCGGCTTGACCAGGAGGACGAGATCAGCTCCGGGCGCGGCGTTGGCGAGCAGGGGCGCCAGCACCACTCGCAGCGAGATGAACGACAGGTCGGCGACGACCACCTCCGCCGGCGGGTCGAGGGCGCCGGGGGCCAGGTGGCGGACGTTGGTGCGCTCCCGCACGATGACGCGGGGGTCCGCCCGGAGCCGCTCGTGGATCTGGCCGTAGCCCACGTCGACCGCCACCACGCCGGCGGCGCCCCGCTGGAGCACGCAGTCGGTGAACCCGCCGGTGGAGGCGCCGGCATCGAGCACCCGCCGTCCGGTGACGTCGATGCCGAAGCGGGCGAGGGCGGCGTCGAGCTTCTCACCGCCGCGGGAGACGAAGCGCGGTCGCGATCCCGTCAGCACGACCGCTTCGTCGGCCGCGACGAGGCGGGCGGCCTTGTCGGCGACGGTGCCGGCGACCACGACCCGGCCGGCGTCGACCTCGGCTCTGGCCTGCTCCCGGCTGGGCGCGAGGCCCCGGCGTACGAGCTCGGCGTCGAGACGCCGGCGGGGGGGCGTGGCTACGCCTTCTTGGTGGCGGACTTCTTGGCCGGCGCCGCCTTCTTCGCCGGGG
>JBBJOU010000190.1:0-4890 GCA_037724305.1 Acidimicrobiales bacterium | reverse complement strand
CCGGGCATGGGCGAGCCCTGGCAGCACGACGATGCCTGGTCGGTGGTCAGCGCCGTCAGCGACGCCACCGGGGTCGACGTCGTCCGCCTGCTGCTCGACGCCGACGAGGACGAGCTGCGCCGCACCGACAACGCCCAGCTGGCCTCGTTCGCCCTCGGCCTCGTCGCCGTCGAGGCCGCCCGCACCGCCGGCCACCGGCCCGACGTGGTCGCCGGCCACAGCCTGGGCGAGCTCAACGCCCTTGTTGTGGCCGGCGCGCTGGAGGTGGCCGACGGTGCCCGGCTGGTCCTTGAGCGGGGCCGGGCCATGGTCAGCGCCTGCGAGGCCAACCCGGGCACCATGGTCGCCGTGCTGGGCCTCGAGGTCAGGCGGGTCGAGGACGCCATCGCCGCCATCGACGGCACCTGGGTGGCCAACGACAACGCACCGGGCCAGGCGGTGGTGGCCGGCACCCCCGACGGCATCGGGGCCGCCGAGACCATGGTGCGGGCAACGGGCGCCATGAAGGTGGTCCCGCTCCCGGTGGCCGGCGCCTTCCACACCCCGCTCATGGCGCCGGCCGCCACCCACCTGAGCGGCGCCATCGCCGCCACCACCTTCAGCGTGTCGTCGGTGCCCGTCGTCGCCAACGTCGACGCCGAGGCCCGCACCGACGGCTTCGCCGACCCCCTCACCCGCCAGCTCACCGCCCGGGTGCGGTGGCGCGAGTCCATCGTCGCGCTGGCCGGGCTCGGCGTCGACGAGTGGTGGGAGCTGGGACCGTCGGGTGCCAACCTCCTCGCCATGGTCAGGCGCACCATCGGCGACGGCGTGCGGGTCGACGTCCACGACCCCGGGAGCGTGCCGGACCCGTGACCGCCGGAACCTGGGGCCACGGTGCCGATCGTGGGCGACGTCCCCGGTAGCTTCCCCTGACCGTGACCAGGGACGAGGCCTACGCGCGGTATCGGGACACGCTGGTGTCGGTGCTCGAGCTCGACCCGGATGCGGTCGTGCCCGAGGCCACGTGGGAGGCGCTCGAGGTCGACAGCCTCGCCGTGCTCGAGCTGAACCTGGCGCTCCAGGACGAGTTCGACGTGGAGCTCCCCGAGCCCGATCCGGAGTCGATCGTCACGGTGGGCGACGCCTTCGCGGTCGTCGCCGCCGCCCTCGCCCTCCCTGCGTGAGCGCCTACCGCCTGACGGCCACGAGCTCGGCCGCAGTAGCGCCGCGACGGGCGAGCTTGCGCACCCGCTTCGGCACGGGCTCGCCCACGACGTAACGGCGGCCATCGACCTTCTCGGCGTAGCCGGCTCGTGACAGCCGCTTCCAGACGACCGGGCAGTTCTTGCAACGAGGCCGGTCGTTGCAGCACTTCTTCTTGACGGTGACCCGGTCGGCTGCCACGCCACGAGGGTACGGGTCAGTCCCGGGGAACGGACGGGTGAACCCGCCACCGGGTAGCCTCCGGCCGTCGTGGACCTCGGGGGGACCTGGCTGGGTGTGGTCGCCGACGACGATCGGCGGCGGACCTTTGCCGAGCCGGACATGGCCGAGGACGATTGGGCGCCGCTCGAGGTGCCCGGCCACTGGCGGTCGGCCGAGGCGTTCGCCACCACCGATGGGCCGGTCCTCGCCCGCCGCCGCTTCGAGCACGACACCGCCCCTGGTGCCGATGCGGGCGAGGGCCGGCGCCGGTGGCTCGTCCTCGACGGGATCTTCTACCAGGGCGACATCTGGCTCGACGGCGCCTACCTCGGCGACACCGAGGGGTACTTCGTCCCCCACGCCTTCGAGATCACCGCCCTCCTGGCGGCGCGCGCCGAACACCTCCTCGCCATCGAGGCGACCTGTACGCCCCAGACCGATCGCGCCGCCAAGCGCAACCTCACCGGCGTGTTCCAGCACTGGGACTGCCTCGACCCCGACTGGAACCCGGGCGGCATCTGGCGCCCCGTCCGGGTCGAGGAGACGGGCCCCGTGCGCATCCGCGACCTGCGGGTCCTGTGCCGGGAGGCCACACCGCAGCGAGCGGTGGTCGTGTGCCGGGCCAACCTCGAGACGGTCGAGGCCACCACCGTCATCGTGCGTTCGAGCATCGGCGCGGTCGACCACGAGCTGACCCAGCCCCTCGCCGCCGGCGAGAACCGCGTCGAGTGGACGATCACCATCGAGCGTCCCGAGCTGTGGTGGCCGTGGGCCCTCGGCGACCAGCCCCTCCACGAGGTCGTGGTCGAGGTGGCGCCGGCCGACCGTCCCGACGAGGTGAGCCACCGCCGCGACCTGCGCACCGGGCTGCGCACCGTGGCCCTCGACGACTGGATCTGCACCGTCAACGGCGAGCGCCTGTTCCTGAAGGGCGCCAACCAGGGCCCGACCCGCATGGCCCTGGCCGAGGCGACCGCCGAGGAGCTTTCCGCCGACGTCGCCCTGGCCAAGGCGACCGGCCTCGACCTGCTGCGGGTCCACGCCCACATCACCCGACCCGAGCTCTACGACGCGGCCGACGAGGCCGGCCTGCTGCTGTGGCAGGACCTGCCCCTCCAATGGGGCTACGCCCGCACCGTGCGCAAGCAGGCGATGCGCCAGGCGGCCGCCGCCGTGCGGGTGCTCGGCCACCACCCGTCGATCGCCTTGTGGTGCGGCCACAACGAGCCGATGGCCCTCGACATCGGTCCCGCCGCTCACCGGACTCGCGCCAGCGCGACGTCGGTCGCCCGGCGCATGACTGCCGCCCAGCAGCTCCCCACCTGGAACCGCACGATCCTCGACCGTTCCATCAAGCGGGTGCTGACCAGCGCCGATGGCACCCGGCCGGTGATCGCCCACTCCGGCGTGTTCCCCCACCTGCCCGCCCTCGAGGGGACCGACAGCCACCTCTACTTCGGCTGGTACCACGGTGAGGAGCGCGACCTGTCCCGCCTCCTCGCCGCCGTCCCCCGCCTCGCCCGCTTCGTGTCCGAGTTCGGCGCCCAGGCCGTGCCTGTCGACGCCGCCTTCTGCGAACCGGAGCGCTGGCCGGAGCTCGACTGGGACCGCCTGGCCCACACCCACGCCCTCCAGAAGCTGTACTTCGATCGCTACGTTCCCCCGGCGGCGCACGCCACCTTCGCGTCGTGGCAGGCGGCGACCCAGCAGTACCAGGCCGAGCTGGTGCGCCACCACGTCGAGCACCTGCGCCGGCTGAAGTACCGCCCCACCGGCGGCTTCGCCCAGTTCTTCTTCGCTGACGGCCACCCCGGCGTCACCTGGTCGGTGCTCGGCCACGACCGCGCCCCGAAGCTCGGCCACGCCGCCCTCACCGCCGCCTGCGCCCCGGTGATCGTGGTGGCCGACCGCCTCCCGGCCGACGTCGCCCCCGGTTCGAGCCATGCCCTCGACGTGCACGTCGTGTCCGACCTCCGCCGCCGCATCGACGACCTCGAACTCACCGCCACCCTGACCTGGCCCGGCGGCGCCCACCGCTGGCGCTTCGCAGGCGACTGCCCGCCCGACGACTGCGTCCGCGTCGGCACCCTCCAGCTCGAGGTCCCCGCCGCCGAGGCCGGCGCCGAGCTCGTCCTCGACCTCTCGCTCACCGGGCCCGACGTCGCCGCCACCAACCGCTACACCACTCTCATCGGCCCGTCCTGACCCCCATCAGCGCCGCGGATGGCGGGCATCATCAGCTCGTATCGCCGGTGGCCGCTCGATCGCGACGGCGGGAGTAGCGTCGATCTCGCCGGCACGGACCGGGGGAGGAGTGTCACCTTGACGTCGACGGCACAGGACCTCTCGTCGGCCCCGACCCCCGAGGTCAACGGGCCGGCGAGGCCGCGACGGTGGTGGCCCCTCGAGTTCTACCGGTCGGCGATCGGCAAGAAATGGGTGATGGCGGTCACCGGCATCGCCCTCCTCGGCTACGTGGTGGCCCACATGGTCGGCAACCTCAAGCTCTACCTGGGCGCCGACGACCTGAACCACTACGCCGAGTTCCTGCGGGAGCTGCTCGAACCGATCCTGCCCCGCACGGTGGCCCTGTGGCTGATGCGCATCGGCCTGACCGCGGCGTTCGTCCTGCACATCCACGCCGCCTACGCGCTCACCCGCATGAACCAGCGGTCGAACCAGCACCTGACGGCGGCCCGCTACGCCGGCGGGCGCGACTACGTGGCCGCCAACTTCGCCAGCCGGACCATGCGCTGGACGGGGATCATCACCCTGCTCTACGTCATCTGGCACCTGGCCGACCTCACCTGGGGCACGGCCAACCCCGACTACGTCCGCGGTGATCCCTACAACAACCTGGTGGCCAGCTTCGAGCGGGTACCGGTGACCATCCTCTACATCGTCGCCAACGTGGCCGTGGGCATCCACGTCTTCCACGGGGCGTGGTCGATGTTCCAGAGCCTGGGGTGGAACAACCCGCGCTTCAACCGGTGGCGACTCGGCTTCGCCCGCGGCCTCGCCGCCGTCATCGTGGTCGGCAACGTGAGCTTCCCCGTGGCCGTGCTCGTCGGCGCCGTCGAGCGCGACGACGCCGAACGCCAGACCGTGTGCGAGGAGACGGCCAACACCGGTGACGCCTGCACCGCGGTCGAGGAGGCGGCGCCGTGACGATCACGGCTGACCCGCTGCTCACCGCCGGGATCCCGCCCGGGCCCATCGAGGCCAAGTGGGACCAGCACCGCTTCGACATGAAGTTGGTGGCGCCCCACAACCGGCGGCGGTTCAAGGTGATCGTCGTCGGCACCGGCCTCGCCGGCGGGGCGGCGGCCGCCACCCTCGGTGAGCTCGGCTACGACGTCCACGCCTTCACCTTCCACGACTCGCCCCGCCGGGCCCACTCGATCGCCGCCCAGGGCGGCATCAACGCGGCCAAGAACTACCGGGGCGACGGCGACAGCACCTTCCGGCTGTTCTACGACACGG
>JBBJOU010000189.1:0-4909 GCA_037724305.1 Acidimicrobiales bacterium | reverse complement strand
GGTCGACCCCTCGTTGGTTCGCGGGTCGTCGTCGGTCATCTCCTTCTCGGGGGCTACTCCCCCGGGCCCCATCGCCGTGCGGCTCGCTGGCGCTCGCGCGCCCGGCGTGTCCTCGCTGCGCTCGGCCACCCCGCCCCTACTTGCCCGACTCGGCGGCGGCGCCGGCGTCGCCGCCGTGGCGGAGGTCCCAGACCGGGCGGTTGGACCGGATGGGCGGCAGCTCACCCTCGAAGTTGTGCGGCGGCGGGGGCGAGGTGGTGGCCCACTCCAACGTGTGGCCGCCCCACGGGTCGTCGCCGGCCGCTTCACCCCGGCGCCAGGTGCGCCACAGGTTCCACAGGAACGGGAGCGTGGACGCGCCGGTGAGGAAGGCGCCGACCGTCGAGATCTGGTTGAGGCCGGTGAAGCCGTCACCGGGGAAGTAGTCGGCCACCCGGCGGGGCATGCCCATCAGGCCGAGGATGTGCTGGACGAAGAAGGTCAGGTGGAACCCGACGAGCGTGAGCCAGAAGTGGAGCTTGCCCCAGCCCTCGTGGAGCAGGCGGCCGGTGATCTTGGGGAACCAGTAGTAGATGCCGGCGAACACGGCGAACATCGACCCGCCGAACAGCGTGTAGTGGAAGTGGGCGACCACGAAGTAGCTGTCGGTGACGGCGAGGTCGATGGGGGCGGCGGCCAGCAGCACGCCGGTGAGGCCGCCGATGAGGAACGTGAAGAGGAACCCGCAGGCGAACAGCATCGACGTCTGGAACGTGATGCGCCCGCCCCACATGGTGCCGATCCAGTTGAAGAACTTCACCCCGGTCGGCACGGCGATCAGCATCGAGAAGCCGGTGAAGAACGGGAGCAGCACGGCGCCGGTGGAGAACATGTGATGCGCCCACACCCCGACCGAGAGGGCGGCGATGGCGATGGTGGCGAAGACGATGCCGGCGTAGCCGAAGATGGGACGCCAACTGAACACCGGGAGCACCTCGGTGATGATCCCGAAGAACGGCAGCACCACGATGTACACCTCGGGGTGGCCGAAGAACCAGAACAGGTGTTGCCACAGCACCGGGACCCCCCCGCCGGCCTCGTCGAACACATGGGCCCCGAGGTGGCGGTCGGCCAGCAGCATGACCCCGGCGGCGGTCAGCACCGGGAAGGCGATCAGGATCAGCACGCTCTGCACCAGCATGTTCCAGGTGAAGATCGGCATGCGGAACATGGTCATGCCGGCCGGGCGCAGGCACAGCACGGTGGCGATCACGTTGACGGCGGTGAGGATGCTCGACAGGCCGGTGAGCAGCAGCGCCAGCAGCCACAGGTCGGCGCCGAGCTTGGGGCTGCGGATGATGTCGGACAGCGGGGTGTAGGCCGTCCACCCGAAGTCGGCGGGGCCGTCGGCGGTGAGGAAGCCCGCCATCATGGTGAGCCCGCCGAAGAGGAAGAACCAGTACGAGAGGGCGTTGAGGCGGGGGAACGCCATGTCCTTGGCGCCGATCTGCAACGGCACGAAGTAGTTGGCCAGCCCGGCCGCGAACGGCGTCAGGAAGAGGAACAGCATGATGCTGCCGTGCATGGTGAACGTCTCGTTGTAGGCGTCCGCCCCGATGATCTGGCTGCCGGGCTCGGCCAGCTCCGCCCGGAGGAGCAGGGCCAGGCCGCCGCCGATGATGTAGAACACGAACGCCGTCACCAGGTAGGCGATCCCGATGCGCTTGTGGTCGGTGGTGGTGACGAAGGCGAGCAGGCCCCGGGCGTCGCCCGGGGGGGCGTCGGCCGGCGCCGCCTCGTCGGCCTCGAGCGCGCCGGCGGAGTACTCCACGGTGGTCACGGGGCCGTCGCTCCCTCGTCGAGGAGGTCGGCCTGCTCGGCGAGCCAGGTGTCGTACTCGGCCTGGGGGACGATCCGCACCGAGAATTGCATGCGCCAGTGATCGAGGCCACAGAACTCGGCGCAGCGGCCCTGGTAGGTGCCTTCCCGGGTGGTGTCGACCTCGATGACGTTCTCGATGCCGGGGATCAGGTCGCGCTTCTCGAGGAACTCCGGCACCCAGAACGAGTGGTTGACGTCGTTGGCCACCAGGTCGAACTGCACGGTGCTGTCGATGGGCAGGACGAGCTGGGGCGGATCGCCGGTGCCGTCGCCGATCAGCTCGGCCTCGACCTCGCCGCTCTCGTCGAGGTAGCTGAACTGCCACTGCCACTGGAAGCCGACGATGCGCAGGGAGACGTCGGGCTGGTCACCCACCTCCGAGACGTCGACCTCGGTCCGCCACGAGAAGGCGAACAGTGCGGCGACGATGAGCAGCGGCGTGATCGTGTAGGTGATCTCAATGGGGATGTTGTAGGGGTTCTGGCGGGGGACGTCGTCGTTGCGGCGCCGGAAGCGCAGCAGGACGTAGACCAGCAGGCCCCACACCAGGGCGCCGACCGCCAGGGCGGTGATGAAGAAGCCCTGGTACAGGACGAGGATCGACTCGCCCTGCTCCGTCGCTGGTTCCGGGGCACCGAAGCGGCCGGCGTCGCCGCACCCGGCCAGGAGCGCGGTGCCGGCGACGACAGCGGCGAGGGCGCAGGTCCGACGCACCCGGTCGACCCTACCCGCAGCGATCAGCCCCGGCCGGACCTGCGGTGTCCCGGACGGGTGTGGCGCGGCTTCGGCTGTCGACCGGGCGGCTACGGGCGGCGCCAGAGCACCAGCGGGAGCACGGCGTCGGCGCCGGCGGCGAGGAGCGCATCGGCCACCACGGTCATGGTCCATCCCGAGGCCGACGTGTCGTCGACCACCAGTGCCGGCCCGGTGGGAAGGCGGTCGGCGACCACGGTGAAGGCGTCGGTCACGTTGGCGCACTGGCGGGTGGCGTTCTGCATCCGGGCCTGGGGCGGGGCGGCATCGTGGACCCGGGCGACGGCGTGGACCAGCTCGAGCGTGCCGACGGAGGCGATGCGCTCGGCCATCGAGCGCACCAGGTGCGGATGCGTGCGTGACGGCACCCACGTGACCCACGTGGGACGCTGCGCCCACGACCACCGCTTGAGCACGGCGACGAGGCCGGCGACGACGTCGTCGGTGATGGGTGCGTCGGTGGCCAGGGCGGCGGCGACCTCGGTGCCCCACCCGGCGTCGGCCCCGAGGGCGAGGGCCCGGCCGTGATCGGCTCGTCTCCCAGCGGGGATGGTGCCCTTGCGCCCGTCGACGCCGCGCGCCCACTGCTTGCGGGGTTCGAGCACGATGTCGCCGCTGCGAAGGTGGGCGAGGGCGGCCTCGACCCGCACTCGGGGCAACTGGCGATCGAACGGCACCCCGGTGCATCGGTCGCAGCGGCCACAGGGGGCGGCCTCGGGATCGTCGAGCGAGCGGCGCAGGAAGGCCATGCGGCACCCGTCGGTGGTGGCGTAGGCGACCATCGCCTCCTGCTCGGCGAGACGAGCGGCCGCCACCCGGGCCAGGCGCTCGTCGTCGTAGGTCCAGCGCCGCCCGGTGCCGACCCAGCCGGCCGGCACCTTCTCCACCGCCCCCTCGACGTCGAGCACCTTGAGCAGCGCCTCCAACCGGCCCCGCCGGAGGTTGACCTCACCCTCGAGGGTGGGGATGCGGATAGGGCCCCGGTCGGCCACCGCCGTCAACACCCGCTCGACCACCTCCCGGGGTGGGAAGGCGGTCGAGTCGAAGTAGGCCCAGATGGCGCGGTCCTCGTCGGCCGGCAGCAGCACGGCGCGGGCGGTGGCGATAGCGCGCCCGGCCCGCCCGACCTGCTGGTAGTAGGCGATGGGGCTCGACGGCGAGCCGAGGTGGACGACGAAGGCGAGGTCGGGCTTGTCGTAGCCCATCCCCAACGCCGAGGTGGCGACCACCGCCCGCAGCCGGTTGGCCTTGAGATCGGCCTCCACCACCTCGCGCTCGGCCGCCTCGGTGGCGCCGGTGTAGGCCCTGGCGGCCACGCCCTGACCCTGCAACCACGCCGCCACCCGCTCGACCTCGGCCACGGTCAGGCAGTAGACGATGCCGGAGCCGCCCCCGGTGAAGGTCTCGTCGGTGAGGGCCTCGGCCAGCCACGCCAGGCGCTCGGCCCCGGTGGGGAGCTCGACCACGCCGATGCCCAGGCTCTCGCGGTCGAGCGGGCCCCGCAGGGTCACGGTGCCGGCTCCCAGCTGCGCGGCGACGTCGGCGGTGACCCGCTCGTTGGCGGTGGCGGTGGTGGCCAGCACCGGCACGCCGGGACCGAGGCCGTCGATGACAGTGACCAGGCGCCGGTAGTCGGGCCGGAAGTCGTGACCCCAGTCGGAGATGCAATGAGCTTCGTCGACCACCAGCATCCCGACCGCGGCAGTGAGGCGGGGCAGCACGTTCGTCCGGAAGCCGGCGTTGTTCAACCGCTCCGGCGAGATCAGGAGCACGTCGACGGTGCCGTCGGCGAGCTGGCTCTCGATGGCGCGCCAGTCGTCGACGTTGGTGGAGTTGATGGTTCGGGCGACCACCCCGGCCCGGGCGGCGGCCTCCACCTGGTCGCGCATCAGCGCCAGCAGGGGCGACACCACCAGCGTCGGCCCGGCCCCGGCGTCGCGCAGGAGCCGGGTGGCGATCCAGTAGACCGCCGACTTGCCCCACCCGGTGCGCTGCACGACGAGCACGCGGGCTCGCCGCGACACGAGCGCCTCGACGGCGACGAGCTGGTCGGGGCGCAGGGTGGCGCCGGTCCCGGCGAGCTCGGCGAGGATCGATTGCGCCCGTCCGGCGAGGGCGGGCCCGGCCTCGATGGGGGCGATGGCGGTGGACATCGCACCATCGTCGCCGGAGGGTGTGACAGTGGGCCGCCCGGCCGGTGTGCCGAGGTCCATGGCTCGCGACCCTACGGCCGGCGGCGAAACCGGGGCGCACGGGACCACCCGTAGGGGTGGCGGGCTGCACCCCGGTCCCCAGC
>JBBJOU010000188.1:0-4919 GCA_037724305.1 Acidimicrobiales bacterium | reverse complement strand
GTCGCCCCCCGGTGACCGGCCCGACCACGGCCGGGCTCGTCTGCGGCCACCACCACCTGTACTCGACCCTGGCCCGGGGGATGCCGCCGCTGCCCCGGACCCCGACCGGGTTCACCGATGTCCTCGAGCTGCTGTGGTGGCGCCTCGACGCCGCCATGGACCTCGACGTCCTGGCGGCGTCGGCCCGCCTCGGCGCGTTGGAGGCGCTGGCGTGCGGCACCACCGCCATCGTTGACCACAACGAGTCGCCCCGGGCCATCGACGGCAGCCTTGACGTGATCGCCGCCGCCTGCGCCGAGGTGGGGGTGCGGGTGGTGTGCGCCTACGGGGTCACCGACCGTTGGGGCGACGACGGCCGCCCCCACGAGGGCGACTTGCCGCCGAAGGCCATGACGGCCGCGGCGAAGGCGGGGCTGGCCGAGTGCGAGCGCTTCGTGCGGGCGGGGGGCCGGGGCATGGTCGGCGTCCACGCCGCCTTCACCTGCAGTGACGAGACCCTCGAGGCGGCCGCCGGACTGGCGACCGACCTCGGCGTCGGCGTGCACGTGCACGTGGCGGAGGACGGCGTCGACGCCGGCGCCGTCGCCCGCCTGGCCCCGCTCGCCACCGACGACTGGCTCCTCGCCCACTGCGGGCACGCCGAGCCCGAGCTGGCGGGAACCGTCGCCCACAACCCCCGGTCCAACCAGAACAACGCCGTCGGCTACGCCCGCCCCGCGCGCTGGGCCGACGCCGGCCACCGCGTCGTGCTCGGCACCGACGGCATCGGCGCCGACATGCTGGAGGAGTTCCGCCTGGCCTTCGTGGCGCAGCGGGCCGACGACATCACCGCCACCCCCGCCGCCGCCTGGTCGTGGCTGGGCGCCGGCGCCGAGCTCGTACCCGAGGTGGCCGGCGACGAGGTCACCTGGTCGGCGAGCGCCGCCGGCGCCGCCGGCCCCGGCGCCCCCCTCGACCCGTGGCACCTCGCCTTCACCACCGGTGTGCGCGCCGAGCGCGTCGTCGTCGACGGCGAGGTCGTCCTCGACGCCGCCCGGGCCACCCGCGTCGACGCCGATCAGGTCCGCGCCCACGCCTGGGAGCAGGCCCGCATCCTCTGGAGCCAGTTGTGAGCGACCCGCTGGCTGGCGTGCCGATGGCCGTCTACCTGCAGGACGCCCACGAGGTGCGCGACGCCATGGCGATCGTGGCCCGGGCCGAGGCGCTCGGCTACCACGCGGTGTGGCAGGCCGAGAGCCGCCTCGTGCGCGAGGCGACGGTGCCGATGGCCGCCTTCGCCGCTACCACCGAACGCATCCGGATCGGCTCCGGCGTGGTCGACTGCTGGACCCGCAACCCGGCCCGCCTGGCCGCCACCTTCTCGACCCTCGACGACCTCGCCCCCGGGCGCATCATCCTCGGCATCGGCGCGTGGTGGGACCCGCTGGCGGCCAAGGTCGGCATCGCCCGGTCCCGTCCCCTCATGGTGATGCGCGAGGTGGTGGAGTCGGTGCGGGCCCTGCTGGCGTGCGACGGCCCCGTCACCTACGACGGCGAGCACGTGCACCTCGACGGCGTCGAGCTCGATTACGTCCACACCGAGCGCCGGGCCAAGGACGTGCCCATCTACATCGGGGCCACCGGCATGCAGATGATGGAGCTCAGCGGTCGGATCGCCGACGGCGTGGTGCTGAACTACCTCGTCTCGCCCGGCTACAACGACCGCGCCCTGGCCGCTCTCACCGCCGGCGCCTCGAAGGCCGGGCGGGACATCGACGCCATCGACCGCCCGCAGCTGGTGGTGTGCTCGGTCAGCGCCTCCGACGACGAGGCCGACCGCCGCGCCGCCATCGAGGCCGCCAAGCTGATGGTCACCCAGTACCTCGGCCAGCAGCCCCACATCATGGCGGCGTCGGGCGTGTCGACCGACCTGCTCGACGCCGTCGGCGCCGTGCTCACCTGGCCGGCGACGCACGACCAGGTGGTGGCGGCGTCGACCCTCGTGCCCGACGAGGTGGTGCAGCTCCTGTGCGCGGCGGGCACCGCGGAGGAGTGCCGGGCCAAGGTCGCCGAGTACGTGGCCACCGGCTGCACCTGCCCGGTGCTCTACCCCCTCGGCGACGAGGACGCCATGCTCGCCGCCTTCGCCCCCGCCCACCGGCCCACCTGAGACCGAACTGCGGCAGCTATCGCAGTCATGGCTCCGATAGCTGCCGCCAGAACGGTGGGGTCAGGGGGCTGGGTTGCTGGTCAGGGTGGCGAGGACGGGGAGATGGTCGCTGGCCGGGGTGGAGATCACCTCGACGGCGGTCACGGTGCGGTCGGTGCGGGGAAGCAGGTAGTCGATGCGGGCCGTCGGGGTCAGCGCCGAGAACGTGAACCCGGGGCCGACCCCGGCCGCCGCCCAGGCGTCGTAGAGCGGCGCGCTCGCCAACAGGTCGATCTCGGCGGTGCCCGGCACCGAGTTGAGGTCGCCGCCCACCAAAGTCACCGGGGCGCCGGGACCGTCGAGCTGGGTGCGGATGGCGTGGGCCGACAGCAGGCGCTCTCCCCGGTTGAGGCCGAGGTGGGTGTTGGCGACGCGGACGTCGCCCGCCGGCGTGCCGACGGTGACGCTCAGCAGCCCTCGGGGCTCGGTGTTGCGATCCGGGAACAGCGGGCGGGGGAGGGCCAGGTTGGCCGCGGCGCGCACGGGACCGTCGACCAGGGCGGCGGTGCCGTACCAGGCGGCGTCGGTGCCCGGCACCTGGGGGGCGACCACCAGGTTGGGGGCGAACACGCCGGTGCGCCCGAGGGCGGTGGCCCAGCGGGCGGTCAGGTCGTCGCCGTTGGAGCGGCTGCGGTCGTCGTCGACCTCCTGGAGCAGCGCGATGTCGGCATCCATCTCGGCCAGGACGCCCTCGGCCGCGCCGGGCTCGTAGGGCAGGCCCTGCGGGGCGCCGGCGTGCACGTTGTAGGTGGCGACGCTGAGCCCGTCGCCGGTCGGAACGACCGGCTCGGCCGAGCCACCCGACGGCGGCAGCCGGAGCCCGGTGACGGGGAAGGCCAGGGTGGGACGCGCACCGGCGGCGGGGACGGCGGCGACGAGGGTGACCTCGCCGGTGACGGCGAAGCCGACCCGGAGGGTGCCCCCGAGGGCGGGGCCGGCGACGACCCGTGACGGCGTGCCGGCGCCGGGCAGGATCCCGGCGGTGGCGCCGGGCAGGGCGGTGGCGCCGGGGCCGACGGCGTGGAGCTCGACGGGCACGGCGCCGCGCAGCACGACGCCCTGCAGGTCACGGGGTTGCACCTCGACCAGGTAGCGGCCGTTGGGCCGCACCCGGGCCTCGACCGAGAGCGTGGCCGCCCGCTCGTGGTCGGCGACGTCGTCGGCCACCTCGCCGGTGGCGGCGGCGGTCACCGCCGGCGTGGCGGCGAGAGAGCCGACGTAGCTCACCGGGCCCGGCGTGTCGTGGGCGACGTAGAAGACGGCGAACCCCTCCTGGGCCGGGAGGGTGGCGGCGTCAGTGCCGACGGGGTTGCGGGCGAAGGGGTCGGCGAAGATGGCGCTGGCACCGGGACCGTCGACGGTGAGGGTGACGGCGTCGCTGCCCCGGAAGAAGGACCCGTCGGCGGCGGTGGTGGCCACGAACACGGGTTGGCGGGTGCGGCCGGCGTCGGCCCGGGTGACCTCGGCGGTGGGCGGTGCCACCGGCTCGGTGCGGTAGGGCACCGACACACCGAGCCCGGCCGCCGCCGGCGGCGGCGGCACCTGGGCCGCCACCGGGGTGGCGGGCATGGAGGTCACGGCGACGACGGCGAGCACGCTACCGAGGACGGCGACGGCGGCACGGGTGGGGGAGCGGAAACGCAATTGAACCTCCGGGTGGCGTTGCCCGCGCCGCTCGTGGACGGTACGCAGCGGCGCTGAACACCGCCTTGCCGCCGCCGGTCCGGGGGACGAACGCCGCGAGGCCCTTCGTTTCCCTGTGCCAGGACGTGGGCCACGGGTACCGAGGCGGAGGCCAGGGGCCGATGACTTCCCGGCGGCGCCGGGGTCTGTATGACCACGCAACCGGAAAGGACACCGCCGTGTCGCTACCCGAGATCGTCTCGCCCGACGAGTGGCGAGGCGAGGGCCGGGGCCGACTCGGCCCGCTCGGCCACCCCGGATTTCGCCAGCTGAACCCGCGCGCGGACGCCCCACGGCACCGGGGAGTTGGGGCCCGCCGGGAAACAACCTTGGCGTCTGGACGGCCCACACGCGCAAGTAGCTCCCCGGCGGGCCCTTAGGAGCCGGGACCGGGGAGCAGCTCGAAAGTGACGGCGCCGCCGCCACTGATGGCGGTGACGATGCCCCGGGCGACGGCCTCGACGTCCTCACCGGGGTGGAGGACCTCGAGGTAGCGGCGGTGGGCGGCGAGCGACGCCACCGCCGCCTCGGTGTGCGCCGATGCGTCGACGGCGTGGGTGGGGGTCGGCGACGCCGTCACCGCCACCCAGCGGGTGCCGGCCCACGGTTCGAGGCCGGCGTCGACCAGGTCGGTGAAGATCCACCGGTTGGCGGCGTCGGCCACCGCGTCGAGCACGGACCGGCCCACCGCCCGATGGTCGGCGCTGTTCCACGGGGCGCCGGGCGCGGAACCGAAGCGTTCGTTGTGGTTGATGGTGACGACCAGGTCGGGCCGGGCCCGGCGGATGGCGGCGGCGAGGTCGTGGCGCAGGGCCAGGCCCTCCTGGAGGTGTCCGTCGCGGTGGTCGAGGAAAGTGATGTCGTCGACGCCGACGGCCGCGCCGGCGGCGCGCTGCTCGGCCTCACGAAGGGGACCGGCCTCGGCCGGTGGTACGCCCTCGATGCCGGCCTCGCCCCGGGTGGCGAGCACGTAGGCGACCGACTTGCCCGTCGCCGTCCACGCCGCCACCGCCGCGCTCGTCCCCCACTCGACGTCGTCGGGGTGGGC
>JBBJOU010000187.1:0-4931 GCA_037724305.1 Acidimicrobiales bacterium | reverse complement strand
GGTCCAGCTTGGTGGCCTCACCGGCGCCGGTGAAGAACACCTTGCGGGGGTTGGACACCGATACCGGGCGCGTGGCCCCGCCCCCGATGTCGACCTCGATCTCGACGTGCTCCCTGACCGCCGCCATCACGACCGAGGCTACGACACCGGGCGCGAGCGGCGCCGATCAGGCGTCGGTGGCGCGGCGGAGGGCGCGCTCGGTCCGGGCGACGAGTTGGGGGGCGCCGAGGTGCTCGCAGAGGGCGGCGAACGCCGCGGGGTCCGGCGGGCCGGCCCAGGCCAGCGCGTCGACGTCGTCCGACACCGGGGCGTCGGTCTCGATGGTGGCGATGCGGCGGAACAGCAGGGCCTCGGCCCAGCGCTCGCGCAGGACGGCGTTCAGCTTGGCAGCGCTGCGCACCCCGGCGTCCCAGGTCACCGGGTCGGCGGGGATGTCCTCGAGGTGGCCCCACCGGTCGAGCACCGACGCCGCCGAGCGCGCCCCCCACCCGGGGAGGCCGGGGAAGCCATCGGCGGTGTCGCCCACCAGGGCCAGGAGGTCGGGGACCGACGCCGGCGGCACGCCCAGGCGGGCCCGCACACCGGCGGCGTCGAACCAGGCGTCCTTGCGGCGGTCGAGCTGCCACACCTTGCCGCCCACGCACTGCCCGAGGTCCTTGTCGGGCGTGCAGATGACCACCCGTTCGACCCGGTCGTCGGCCGCCGCCACCGCCGCCATCGCCCCCATGGCGTCGTCGGCCTCGTACTCGACCATCGCCCACACCACGAAGCCGGCGGCGGCCATGGCGTCCTCGACCAGCGGGAACTGGGCCAGCAGCTCGGGCGGCATCCCCAGCGAGGACTTGTACCCGGGCCAGAGGTCGTTGCGGAACGACTCGACCACGTGGTCGGTGGCCACGCCGACGTGGGTGGCACCGCCCTCGACCATCGACAGCAGCGTGCCCACCACGCCCACGGTGGCCCCCCGCTCGACGTCGCGATTCGACGGCCCGAAGTGGTACCGGAACAGCTCGTAGGTGCCGTCGACGATGTGGACGTCCATGGGCGGAGCCTGCCAGAGCCCGCGGTGCGTGCTTCACCGTCGGGGCCCCGCCCGCGTCACCGACCGTCGACGCCCGTCACGACGCTCGATGCGGCTTCGGGTCGAGGGTGCACCACACCGCCTTGCCACCCGGTGTGGCGGTGACGCCCCAGGTGAGGGCGAAGGCGATCACCAGGTGCAGACCCAGGCCGCCCCGGCGGCCGGCCTCGGGACGGCGCAGGATGGGGAGCGCCGAGCCGTCGCCATCGAGCACCTCGACCCGGGCGACGCCGTCGACGGTGCACCGCACCTCCCAGTCGGTGCCGGCGTGGCACACCGCGTTGCTGGCCAGCTCGCTCACCACCAAGACCGCTTGTTCCACGACGTCTTTCGGCCAGTCGTGCACGGTCAACAGGCCGCCGACGTAGTCGCGCGCCATCTTCACTGCCTCGGTGGTCGGCGTCAGGCGAAGGACACCGTGGGTCACCGGGTGCGCCAGGTCGGGGAGATTGGTCGGCGTTGCGACAGCAACGGGTGGCATGGGTAGTCCTCCCAACATCTGGCCGACTCATCGGGACCGGCCTCAGCGGTGGAGCGGTGGCCCGCTACCCACGGCGTCCGCGTCCGAATCCCCCGAGCCGTGCCGTACCCCCCACAAGGGACAAACCGGGCGGGAACCGGGCGGTCGTTCAGTGCTCGACCACTGGGAGCTCGAAACCCACGACGGCGCCGCCGTCGGCGGCGGCCTCGACGATGCAGGTGCCGCCGGCGGCCCGGACGATGTCGGCCACGATGGCGAGGCCCAGCCCCGAACCGGGCGTCGAGCGGGCCCGGTCGGAGCGGTAGAAGCGGTCGAAGACATGGGCGCGGTCGGCGGGATGGATGCCGGTCCCGTGATCACGCACCACCACCCGTCCCGCCCGCTGTTCCAGGTGGACGGGCGTTCCGGCCGGCGAGAACTTCTCGGCGTTGGCCACCAGGTTGTCGACCGCCCGGGCCAGCCCGGCCGGGCGGGCACACACCGTCGCCGGGTGGACCTCGACCTCCACCGGCCGCCCTAGGCGGCGGCGGGCCCGCTCGGCGGCCCGGGCGACGAGCTCGTCGAGGGCGAGGTCAGCCGCCGGTTCGGCGTCGGCACCCGACGAGCGGGCCAGCTCGACGAGCTCCGTGGTCAACGCCTCGAGCTCGCCCAGCTCGCTCTGCAGGTCGGCGAGGAGCCGGCCGTGATCGGCGGGGTCGAGGGTGGCGCCGAGGGCCAACACGTCGATGTTGGTACGCAGGGACGTGAGCGGTGTCCGCAGCTCGTGGCTGGCGTCGTCGACCAGGCGCCGCTGCTCCTCGCGGGCGGCTCCGAGCGCATCGAGCATGGCGGCGAACGACCCGGCCAGGCGGCCTACCTCGTCGTCCCGCCCGACCAGTGCCGTGCCCGGCCGTCCGGTGCCGGGGCCGGCGCCGGCCGGGGGATCGAACGCCCGCAGGTCACCGGTGGCGGCGACCCGCCCGGCGGCGGACGTCAGGGCCCGGAGCGGCCGGGTGACGGCGCCGGCGGTCAGCCAACCGGCGGCGGCGGCCAGGGCCGTGCCGAGCAGCCCGACGAGCACCAACCGCCGGCGCAGGCCGCCGAGCACCTCCTCGACGCCGTCCAGGGCGCGTGCCACGCGGATGGCGCCACCCCCGGGCAGGGCGGTGGCCAGCACCCGGTACCGCTCGCCGCCGGCCGCCACCGTCGCGAGGGCGCGCCCGGCGTCGCCGCCGGCTACGGCCGCCGACGCCTCGTCGACGGGGAGGTCGACGTCGTCACCCACCGCCAGCTCGGTGCGACCGTCCTCGTCGAGCACCTGCACCACCAGCAGGTCGAGACGACGTGCCAGTCCGGGCCCGCCGCGTGGACGGCCGCCCGGTGAATGGAGGAACTCGGCGCGCTCGGCCAGGAAGCGGTCGACCTCGGCGTACTGCTCGGCGCGCGCCGACACATACGCAGCGGCGCTCACCGCGCCGATGCCCACCGAGGCCACGACGGCCACGACCAACGCGAACCGGGCGCGGATGCTCACTCAGCCTCCGTCGCGGGCGACGTACCCGACGCCGCGGACGGTGTGCACGATGCGGGGCTCACCGCCGGCCTCCGTCTTGCGGCGCAGGTAGCCGATGTAGACGTCGAGGGCCTTGGAACCGGTGTCGACGTAGCCCCAGATGCGGTCGTAGAGGACGTCGCGGGTGAGCACCTGGCCAGGGTGGCCCAGCAGGAGCTCGAGGAGGGAGAACTCGGTCTTGGTGAGCTCGACCACCCGCTCGCCCCGGGTCACCAGGCGGGTGCCGGGGTCGAGACGGAGGTCGGCCAGCTCGAGGACGCCGCCGATCTCGGGCGCCGCCCGGCGCAGCAGGGCCCGCAGGCGGGCCAGCAGCTCGTCGAGGGCGAAGGGCTTGGGCAGGTAGTCATCGGCCCCGGCATCGAGCCCGGCGACCCGGTCGCCAAGCGCGTCACGGGCGGTGAGCATCAGCACCGGGACGCGGTTGCCGTCGGCGCGGAGGCGCCGGCAGGCGGTGAGGCCATCGACCACCGGCAGCATCACGTCGAGCACGACGACGTCGGGGCGCCAGTCGTGCACGGCGGCCAGCCCGGCGGCGCCGTCGCCCGCCACCGCCACGTCGTAGCCCACCACCCGCAGCGCCCGCTCCAACGAGTCGCGCACCGCCCGGTCGTCCTCGACGACGAGCACCGAGGGCCGGGCGGGGGACTCCACGGCGTCACTCCTACCAGCCCGGCGTGAGACTCGGGTGAGGAGCAGGCCGCCGATCCTCACCCGATCCTCACCTGGCCCTCACCGGGCCACGAACCGCGGGGCGCACGATCCACCCGACGATCACGTCCGACCAAGGAGCACCTCATCATGCGCACCCGATCCCTCGCCGTCGCCGGCATCAGTGCCGGCCTGCTCGTCGGCGGCGCCGCCGGCCTGACGCTCACCCTCCCCGGCACCGCCGGCGCCCAGGACGTCGGTGACGAGGCGACCACCGAGACGACCGCAGACGAAGCAGGCGCCGACGACACCGCCGAGCGGGAGGCGGCCGCCGAGGCCCGACTCCGCGAGGCGCTCGCCCCGCTGGTCGACGACGGCACCATCTCCGCCGAGCAGGCCGACGCGGTGGCCGCCACCCTCGCCGCCGAGCTTCCCGGCCGCGGCCACCACCGACCCGGGGCCGGCATCGCCCTCGACGCCGTCGCCGAGGTGCTCGGTACCGACGAGGACGCGCTGCGCGAGGAGCTGCGGGGCGGCGCCACCGTGGGCGAGCTCGCCGACGCCGCCGACGTCGAGCGCCAGGCGGTGATCGACGCCATCGTGGCAGCGGCCACCGAGCGGGCCGCAGAGGCCGTCGCCGACGGCCGGCTGACCCAGGCCGAGGCCGACGAGCACCTCGCCCGGCTCGCCGAGCGCCTCCCCGAGCTGCTCGACGCCGAACTGCCGGGCGGCGGCCGTGGTCCCGACGGCGGGGGGCACGGCGGGCGCGGCCCCGACGCCGAGCCAGGGGACTGAGCGCGTCGGCGGGCGGCGAGCTCGGGTCCGGGGGCGCCGCCACCCCCGGCCCTGCGGTCGCGTCGACGGGACCGCACCCCGGGCTGTCGCACCCCGCCCGTAGGGTTGGCAGCCGTGCCCGGGATCGCCTGTGCCTACTGCGGGGAGAGCCACCCCGATGCCGCCGGCGTGCGAGCGTGCTGGGGGCGCGCCCGGGTGGCGGTGCCGGCCGAGCCGGCGAGACCCCGACCGCCGGCACCGGACCCCGACGACCCCGGCTGGGGCGACGACCCCGGGCCGCTCGACGACGGCGACGACCCGGAGGCGGGTCCCGATCCGCTGTGGGACGGCCCCGAGGCGCCCGCTCCCCGCCAGGCCGGGCCGGCCGCCGCCCC
>JBBJOU010000186.1:0-4949 GCA_037724305.1 Acidimicrobiales bacterium | reverse complement strand
GCCCGCCTCGCCCTCCTCCTCCGGCGTGGGGCCCCAGAAGACCCCGTTCCAGATCTTGATCATGGAGAACAACGTCAGGGCGCTCACCGCCAGGCTGACGGTCACGATGGCCCAGCTCCCGACACCGACCCCGGCCTGTACGAGGGCGAGCTTGGCCACGAACCCCGACAGGGGCGGGACGCCGGCCAGGCTCAGGGCCGGGAGCAGGAACAACGCGGCGATCAGGGGCGCGCTGCGGGCCATGCCCCCGAGACGTTGGAGGGCGGCGGTGCCCCGGGTGTGCTCGATGAGCCCGGAGACCAGGAAGAGTGTGGTCTTCACCACGATGTGGTGGACGATGTAGAGCACCGCCCCCGCCAGCCCGGCGACGGTGTAGAGGCCGAGTCCCATGATCATGTAGCCGATGTGGCTCACGAGGTTGAACGACAGGATGCGCTTGATGTCCTCCTGGGCGATGGCGCCGAGGATCCCGACCACCATGGTCGCCCCCGCCACCACGAGCAGGAGAGTCGCCGGGCCGTCGCTCGGGAACAGGAGCGTCTGGGTGCGGATGATGGCGTAGACGCCGACCTTGGTGAGCAGGCCGGCGAAGATGGCGGTGACCGGCGAGGGGGCGGTGGGATAACTGTCGGGCAGCCAGAAGAACAGGGGGAAGATGGCCGCCTTGATGCCGAACACCACGAGGAGCAGCAGCCCGAGGGCGCTACGCAGCCCGCTCGGCAGCTCGGCCACCTTGTCGGCGAGGTCGGCCATGTTCACGGTGCCCGTGGCGGCGTAGAGCAGGCCCACCGCGGTGACGAACAGCGTCGAGGCCACGAGGCTGATGACGATGTAGGTCATGGCCGCGCGGACCTGGGCGCGCGAGCCCCCGAGGGTGATCAGCACGTAGCTGGCGGTGAGCATGATCTCGAAGGCGACGAAGAGGTTGAACAGGTCGCCGGTGAGGAACGAGGCCCCCACCCCGGCGGCCAGGATCAGGTAGACGGGGTGGAAGAACGTGCTGTCGTCGTCGGTGCTCGGACTGGCGATGGCGTACAGCAGCACGGCGAAGACCATCGCCACCGAGATGACCAACATGATGGCGGCGAAGAGGTCGCCGACCAGGGTGATGCCGATGGGTGCCGCCCAGCCGCCGATGTCGGTGGCCACCGGGCCCTCGGACTCGACGAGGACGAGCAGGGCGACGCTGGCGGCGAGGACGCCGCCGACGATGCCGACGGCGAGGGCGCGTTGCACGGCCGGACGCCGGTGGACGACGAGGCACAGGGCGGCGCCGATCAGGGGCAGCACCACCGGCACGGGGAGCAGGAAGCGGGCGCTCACAGCTCGTCTCCCTCGACGGTGACGATGTCTCCCTCGACGGTGACGATGTCGTCGCCGAGCTCGGCGGCGCGGGCGATGCGGCGGTCCTCGACGTCGTCCTCGACATCGTCGTCGTGGCGCAGCTGCCAGCTGCGGTAGCCGAGGGTGAGCAGCAGCGCGCTGACGCCGAAGGCGATGACGATGGCGGTGAGGGCGAGGGCTTGCGGCAGCGGGTCGCTCACGGCACCGTCGCCACCGCCGACCAGCGGCGCCCGGCCCGATCGCCCCCCGGCGGCGAGCAACAGGAGGTTGGCGCCATGGGTGAGGAGCCCGAGGCCGAGCACGATCCGCGTCAGCGTGCGCTGCAGCAGCAGGTAGGTGCCGACCGCGTACAGCACGCCGACGGTGACGGCGAGGGTGACGATCATCGTTCCGGCACCTCGGCGCCGAGCGTGCGGAGTGCCCCGAGGACGAGACCGACCACCACGAGGTAGACGCCGATGTCGAAGGGCAGCGCGGTGGTGAGGTTGACCACGCCGAGCACCGGGACATCGGGGGCGACCTTGCTGCTCTCGAGGAAGGCACCCGCCGTCCAGCCGGCGACACCGGTGAGGGTGGCGAGGAGCAGCCCGGCGCCGAGGAGGGTGGTCGGCTCGACGGGGGAGAGGCGGCGGACCTCGTCGGCACCGCCGTCGGCGTAGCGCAGCACGAAGGCGGCGCCGGCCACGAGCCCCCCGACGAAGCCGCCACCCGGCGCGTTGTGGCCGGCGAAGAGCAGGAACACCGAGAACAGCAGGGCGACGGCGAACACCGGCCCGACGCAGGCGCCCAGGATGAGCGAGCGGTGGGGGATCATGCCCGGACCTCCCGGTCCACGCCGGGCGCCGCCACCCGTTCGCCGTGATCGTCGGGTTTTTCGTCGGCGAGCACCTCGCCGTCGTCGGCGGCGTCGCCACCGCCCCGGCGGCCGGCGGCCACCAGGCTGGCGATGCCCAGGGCGGCCACGGCCAGCACGGTGATCTCGCCCATCGTGTCGAAGCCGCGGAAGTCGACCAGGATCACGTTCACCACGTTGCGACCGCCGCCGTCGGGGAGGGCCCGCTCGAGGTACTGGTCCGACACCGGGGGCGCGGTGCGGGCGCCAGCGCTCACCAGCACCATTGCGGTCATGAAAATTCCCACGAGGGCGGCCACACCCACGCGCAGGGCCGTGCGCGGCCGGTAGCGCACCACCTCGAACCGATCGGGCAGGTGGCGCAGCACGAGCACGAAGAGCACGAGAGCGAGGGTCTCGATCAGGAGCTGGGTCAGGGCGAGGTCGGGCGCTCCCTGCAGCACGAAGAGCACGGCCACCCCGTAGCCGACCGAACCGAGCAGCAGGACGGCGGCGAAGCGGCGGTGGGCGATCGCCGTGCCGACGGCCCCGGCCACCACGATGGCGGCGACCGCCACCTGCAGGGGTGACTCGGCGAAGGTGTAGCCCTCGCCGAGGCGGGTGTCGGTGACGAGCGAGTAGCCGGGCACCAGCACCGCGGTGAGCAGGATCACGCCCACGTAGACCGGCAACGAGCCGTTCTGCACGATGCCGGTGGTGCGACCGGCGAGGCGGTTGAGGCTGTTGACGGTCGCGGCGTAGCCGCCGGCCGAGCTGGGGATCCGAGGGACCCGGTCCTGGGCCCGCTCGATCAGGGCGCGACCGGCGTAGAGCACACAGCCCACGGCGACGGCGAGAAGAGAGAGGCCGAGGGCGGTGGTCAGCCCGTGCCAGAGGAGGAGATGCTCGTCGGCGGCGCCGACGTCGAGGGCGACGGCGGCGGGCGACACCAGTCCGTCGGTGACGCCGGCGGCCAAGCCCAACACCACGCTCAGTACCGCGAGCACGGCGGCGGGCGCCACGAACGAGGCCGCCGGCCGGGGCACGGTCGGCCCGACCTGCTCGTGGTCGGGGTGGGGGGACTTGGTGGCGAACGCCCCCCACAGGAAGCGGGCGCCGTAGGCGGCGGTGAGGGCGGAGCCAGCGACCACACCGGCCAGCGCGACGCCTCCGATCGAGCCGACGCCGCCGTGGAGGTACCCCTCGAGCGCGGCTTCCTTGGCCACGAAGCCGAGGAGCGGAGGCAGGCCGGCCATCGACGCCACGCCCACCACCGCCACCGCGCAGAGCGCGGGCAGGCGGCGCCCGAGGCCGGTGAGGGCCCGCAGGTCGCGGGTGTGGGCCTGGTGGTCGACGACCCCGACGACCAGGAACAGCGACGCCTTGAACACGCCGTGGGCGAGCAGCACGGCGGCGCCGGCGAAGGTGAGCTCGGGGGTGCCGGCACCCACCAGGGCCATGATGAAGCCGAGCTGGCTCACGGTGCCGTGGGCGAGCAACAGCTTGAGGTCGTGCTGGCGCAGGGCCCGGTAGCCACCGATGAGCATGGTGGTGACCCCGACGCCGATCACCAGGGGCCGCCAGAAGCCGACGAGGGGGGCGAAGGCGGGGGCGAAGCGGGCGACGAGGTAGACGCCGGCTTTGACCATGGTGGCCGAGTGCAGGTAGGCACTGACCGGTGTGGGGGCGGCCATGGCGCCGGAGAGCCAGGCATGGAAGGGGGCCTGGGCCGACTTGGTGAAGGCGCCGAGGAGCACGAGCACCAGGGCCACCGACACCGCCGTGCCTCCCGGGGGGTCGGCCAGGATCGCCGACAGCGAGTAGGTACCGGCCGCCTCGCCGAGGATGATGAAGCCGCCGAGCATGGCCAAGCCGCCGGCGCCGGTGACGAGGATCGCCTGCAGGGCGGCGGATCGGGCGGAGGCATCGCGGTCGTCGAAGCCGATCAGCAGGTACGACGTCACCGACGTCAGCTCCCAGAAGGTGGCGAGGGCCAAGAGGTTGTCGGCGGTGACGATGCCGACCATGGCCCCCGCGAAGCCAACCAGGAGCGCGGCGAAGCGGCCGAGGTCACTTCGCTCGCCGAAGTAGCGGCTGGCGTAGCCGAACACGAGGACGCCAACACCGCCGATGAGCGACAGCAGCAGCAGGGCGAAGGCGTCGGCTCGCAGCCCGACGGTGAGCGCCAGGGCGTCGACCCACCGGAGCTCCTCGGAACGCACGCCGCCGTCGAGGAGGTGGCCGGCGTTGGCCACGCACCACGCGACCGTGGTGAGTGGGGCGATGGCGCCGACCAGCAGGACCCGCCGGCCCATGCGGCCGCCGATGGCTGCACAGGCGAGGGCGACCGCGAGGTGGGCGGCGAGGACGATCAGCACGGGCGCTCGGGCACACGGGTGGGCACGGTGACGGACGTCGACGTCAGGGGCATGCAGGAGGCTTTCGGGCGCGAGGGGGTGGGTCGCCGACCAGACTTCCCGGCACTCCGGGTGATGAGGGTACCGGAGCGCGCCGCGGCTCCCGCGACCGGATCAGGCGCCGGTGGCCCGCAGTGCCGCCGCCAGGGTGGCGATCGGGTGGTCGAGGACCGACCAGAGGTGCTGTACGGCGTAGCCCGCCAGGGCCGCCACCGTTCGGCGTGGGCCACCAGGGCGGCAGGCGAGGAGGGCAGGCCGAGGCGGACGGCGGCGAGCTTTACCCCGAGGTCGGTGGGGAGGAAGGCATCGGGGTCGCCGAGGGCCCGCATGGCGACCAGCTCGGCGGTCCACGGGCC
>JBBJOU010000185.1:0-4956 GCA_037724305.1 Acidimicrobiales bacterium | reverse complement strand
GCCGCCCTCACCCTGCTCGAGGCGGCCCGTGCCGACCTCCGTCCGCTGCTCATGGGGGCGCTGACGTGATGGCCGACGAGCCCGATGACCATTGGGCGGGCCGCTTCGCCCCCCTGGTCATGGCCCAACTGGTCATCGCCGGTCTCGCCGTCGCCGCCGTGCCCCAGCACGCCACCAGCATCGCCCGGGTCGCGCTGGCTGCCATCGGTGCGTCGATGGCGGTCGTGCTCGTGCGGCGCCTGCGGGGCGAGGCCGAAGAACCGTGGTCACCCTTCGAGCGCCCCGGTGGCCCGCCCCGACGTCGTGAGGAGCCGCCCGGGCTCTCGTCGATCCGCTCGTCGATGACCAGCGATCAGCTGGTGCGCGCCGACGTCTGGCCGCTCACGCCAGGGATCCAGCAGCGGGCCCGGGCCGTGGCCGCCATGGTCGCCGACCAGCGCGGTGGTGTCGACCTCGACGACGAGGCCCAACGCCCCGCCGCTACCCGAGCGCTGTCGCCCGAGGTGGTGGCCGCCGTCACGGCCGGCCGTCCGCGCTCGTCGTCGCCCGACGTGCCCATGCGCCGGCCCCGCCCCGGCGAGGTCGCCGAGGTCGTCCACGCCGTGCTCGACCGCCTCGACGTCGTTCCCCCGCTGCCGTTCCGACCCCCGAGGAGCATCTGAGTGCCAACCGCCCCGGATCCCTGGCCGCCGCCCCCGCCGTCGCTCGCCCCCGACGCCGATCCGGCACCTGGCGTAGCGCCGCCGGTCGTGCACCCAGCGGGCGGGGTGGTGCCCGGCGACGTCGTCACGCCGTCGGGCAGCATCGAGCTCGCCGAGGCGGCCCGCCTGGTCCACCTCGTGCTCGACGAGGTGGAACGAGCGGTCATCGGCAAGCGAGACGTGCTCGCCCTCGTGCTCGCCGGCCTTCTCGCTGACGGCCACGTGCTGCTCGAAGACCTCCCCGGCGTGGCCAAGACCCTCGCCGCCCGCAGCATCGCCACCGCCGCCGGGCTCGACTTCGCCCGCGTGCAGTTCACGCCGGACCTGCTCCCGGCTGACATCACCGGCGCGCTCGTGCTCGACCCGGCCCGAGGCCTTCCCGAGTTCCGGCCCGGCCCGGTGTTCACCAACCTGCTCCTGGCCGACGAGATCAACCGCTCGCCGGCCAAGACGCAGGCGGCGCTGCTCGAGGCCATGCAGGAGCGCCAGGTCACCGTCGACGGCACCGCCCGCCCGTTGCCCCGGCCCTTTCTGGTGGTCGCCACCCAGAACCCGATCGAGAGCGAGGGGACCTACCCGTTGCCCGAGGCCCAGCTCGACCGCTTCCTGGTGCGCTCCAAGGTCGGGTACCCGAGCGTCGACGACGAGGTCGCCCTGCTCGAGCGTCGGGTGGCTCGGGGCGCGGACGAGGTGGCGCTGCGACCGGTGGTGGACGCGGCCCGTTTCGTCGCGATCCAGCAGGCCATCGAGCGGGTCCACGTCGACCGCCGCCTCCTGCAGTACGCCGTCGCCCTGGTGGGCGCCACCCGGGCGGAGGGCGACCTCGAGGTCGGCGCCAGCCCTCGTGGCTCGCTCGCCCTGGCGAAGCTGGCCCGGGCGTGGGCGGTGCTGTCGGGGCGCGACTACGTGGGCCCCGACGACCTGCGTGCGGTCGCCATCCCCGCGCTGGCCCACCGGGTCGTGCTGCGGGGCGAGACCTGGGTGCGGGGCGTGCCCGCCACCGAAGTGGTCCGCCGGGTGGTCGACCGGGTCCCCGCCCCGTCCACCCGCTGATGGCGGCGGCGCCGAGGACGGGAAGACGATGACGTCGACGGGCTCCGGTCGGGTGGTGCGGTGAAGCGGAGCCGGCGTGCCGATGCCCGGCTGCCCGCGTACGTCGCTGCCGCCGTGGTCGGGGTGGTGCTCTCGATCGCGGTCGGTCGGGCCGAGCTGGCCGCCATCGCCGCGCCGTGGGCGGTGCTGGCCCTGCTCGGGGTCGCCGACCGCCGTCCGCCCGAGCTCCGGGCCGTCGTCGCCGTCGCCACGGAGCGGGTGCTCGAGGGCGATGAGGTGGATGGGGACGCCCGGCTCGCTTGGCACGGCACCGGCGACGTCGACGTCATCCTCGCCCCGCTCCCGGGAATGGAGGTAGTGGCACCGACACGTGTCGTGGGCTGGTGCGTGACGGGGGCCACGCACCCGGCCGATGCTCCGGTCGTCCTGGCCTTCGCGCTCCGGGCCCGCGTCTGGGGGCGCCACCAGTTGGGCGAGCTCCACGTGCGCTTCCGCCGGCCGTGGGGGCTGCTGGTGTGGGACGAGGTGGTGGCCGTCGGGCCCGAGGTCCGGGTGCTGCCGGGAGGCGCCAAGGTGGACCGCCTCCTCGACCCCCACGAGCCCCGTGACGTGTCCGGGGCCCACCGGTCCAGCCACCGGGGCCAGGGCACCGAGTTCGCCGAGCTGCGCCCGTACGCCCCCGGCGACCGCCTCCGAGACCTCAGCTGGTCCGCGTCCGCCCGGCTGGGCGAGCCGTGGGTGGTGGTGCACCACCCGGAACGCACCGGCACCCTCCTCCTGCTGCTCGACACCTTCCTCGACGGGAGCGAGACCGGGACCGAGGCCCTCGCGCGCGCCGCTCGCGCCGCCTGGGCGGTGGCGTCGGCCCACCTCCGCGCCGGCGACCGGGTGGGCTTGCTCGCGTCGGGGCGGGTGACGGCCTGGCTGGCGCCGACGGCCGGGCGCCGGGCCCGCTACCAGCTCCTCGACGAGCTGCTGTCGGTGGGCGCGGTCGCCGAGGACCGTCGGCGCCATCAGGGCGGCTCCCGTCGTCGGTCGGTCCCGCCCGATGCCCTGGTGGTGGGCGTGACCGCGCTGCGCTCGCCCTCCTTCGCCGGCGACCTGCTCGCCCACCGCCGGGCCGGGCGCACCGTCGTGGTCATCGTGATCGACACCGCCGACCTGCTGCCCGGTCCCGGCGACGCGGTGGAGGCGGCCGTGCAGCGGTTGTGGGGGGCCGAGCTCGACGTCGCCCGTCACCGCCTGAGCCGCCTCGGCGTGCCCAGCGCCCTCGTGGGGCCCGGCGGCGAGGTCGCCGCCGCCGTCGCCGGCCTGCGCCGTGCCGGGCGCGCACCGTCCCGGGTGCAGCGATGACCTCCCGGTCCCACCCGCGCGGGGGGCCGCCGGTCGCCACGTTGTGGCCCGCGGGGCGACGTGCCCTTGCCGGCGCCGCGGTCGCGGTCGCCACCGTCACCGCCCTCGCCGGCGGCCTCGTCGTCGCCTCGGGCCGCCTCGCCCTGGTGTTCGGCGCCGCCCACGTGGGTGCAACGCTCATCGCGGTGCAACGCCCGCCCGCCGTCGGGCTGCACGTCGCCACCGGATCCGCCCTCGCCGCCGCCGCCCTCGTGGACTCGGGCGACACCGTGGCCGGGGTGGTGATCCTCGTGGCCGGAGCGGTGGTCGGTGCCGAACTGCTCGGCGGGGCCGGCGATGCGGCGATCGTCGTCGAGCGCGACCCCCGGCCGACCGTTCGTCGGGCCGCCCTGGCCGGCGCGATGGCCCTCGCCGTGGCCGGGCTGGTGGTGGTGCTGGGCGCCATCGACGGCCCGTCCGGCGTACTCGCGACCGCTGTCGCTGCCATCGGTGCCACCGCCCTCGTGCTCGTCCTCGCCGGCGCGCACCGTTCGGGTGTCAGGACGGCGCGCCCTGGCGCGAGGTTCTGACACCAGAACGGTGCGATGCTGCGGGAACCTGATCGGGGTCCACGACGTAGCACCACCGGGACGGCGCCGCCGCCCCGCGACATCGCCGGCCCGCCCGGCGCACCAGGAAGAGGCCGAGCGGTGGCACGGGTTCGAGGGGGAGTGGGAGACCGGGGGTTCTCGGCCGCCGGCGCGGTCGCGGCGCTGGTCCTCGGCCTGCTGGCCGTCCCCGTCGCCCCGGCCGGCGCCATCGTCAACGGTCGCGAGTCCGCGCTCGGCGACTGGCCCTGGCAGGTGGCGCTGCTCGACGACGACAGCCAGCGCTGCGGCGGCGTCATCGTCGCCGCCGACCTGGTGATCACCGCCGCCCACTGCGCGGAGGAGTCCGACGCCCCGTCGCTCACCGTGGTGGCCGGCTCGATCGACCTGCGTCGCGATGGTGGCCAGGAGCGGGGGGTCACGAGCGTGGAAGTGCACGAGGACTATGACCCGGAGACCGCCCAAAACGACCTCGCCCTGCTGCGCCTCGACGAGCCCTTCACCGTCGACGACACCGTCGCCCCGGTCGCCCTTCCGGGCCCCGACGAGCTGGAACTGTGGAAGCCGGGTGACGTCGCCACGGTGACCGGCTTCGGCGCCATCGCCGAGGATCAGTCCGGCTCACCGGTGCTGCGCGAGGTGGACGTCGAGATCTTCGACGACGATGTGTGCGCCGCGGCCTACCTCGAGGACGGCGACGACGACGTGGCCGGTGGCGTGAACCTGTGCGCGGGCCTCGAGGACGGTTCCGTCGATTCGTGCTTCGGCGACTCCGGTGGTCCGCTGGTGGTAGCCGACGAGGCGGGGACCAGCCACTACCTGATCGGACTGGTCAGCTGGGGCGCCGGGTGCGCCGTGCCCGGGCGCCCGACCGTGCACACCGAGATGCCCGCCTTCCTCAGCTGGCTGGCCGAGCGGGGCGTGGTGGGCATCGACGCGCCCACCCGCATCGACGGCGCCGTGCCCGTCCCGGTGCGCATCCCGGCCAGCGGCACCGTCGGCAAGGCCGAACGCTTCCCGCTGTCGGTGGACGTCGCCGGCATCGACGGCCCCGTGACCGACATCGACGTCGAGCTCCACGGCCTCACCCACGACCGGGTCGAGGACCTGGACGTGTGGCTGGTCGGTCCCGACGGCACGGTGGTCACCCTCCTCTCGGGCGTCGATGCCGGCGCCATCGAGGCCGCCGACGTCACCATCGACGCCGCCGGCGCGGTGCCGGGCGGTGGCCAACCCCTCGACGGCGGTCGCTGGCAGCCCAC
>JBBJOU010000184.1:0-4977 GCA_037724305.1 Acidimicrobiales bacterium | reverse complement strand
ACGAGGCGCAGGACGTCGGTGGTGGGTTCGACGTCGTCGGGGGAGCCGACGAGGACGGCGACGACGTCGCCGGCGCGCACGACGCCCATGGTGGCGGCGGCCTCGACGGCGTGCCACACGATCTCGTCGCTGGTGCCCCGTTCTTCGACGACCCGGGGGCGGATGCCCCAGGCCATGGCCAGCTGGCGGGCGGTGCGCTCGCTGGGGGTCATGGCCAGGATCGGACACGTCGGGCGGAAGCGGCTGATCATGCGGGCGGTCGTGCCGGTGTTGGTGCAGGCGATGATGGCGGCGAGGTCGGCGTCGACCGAGGCCCGCCAGGCGGCGGCGGTGATGCCCGACGTCATACGCACGGTGGTGGCGGCCTCGTGCAGGCCGACGAGCTGCGTCTGGCCCATGTTCCGGCCCCAGCCCACGTGGTCGAATTCCCGCTCGGCCCGCAGCGTGATGCGCGACATGGTGGCCACCACGTTGGCCGGGTCGTCGCCGATGGCGGTCTCGCCCGAGAGCATCACCGCGCTGGTGCCGTCGAAGACGGCGTTGGCGACGTCGGAGACCTCGGCCCGGGTGGGGGTGCGGGCGGTGGTCATCGACTCGAGCATCTGGGTGGCGGTGATGACCGGCTTGCCGTGGGCGACGCTGGTGCGGATGATCTGCTTCTGGACGTGGGGAACGTCCTCGAGCGGGAGACGCACCCCGAGGTCGCCGCGGGCCACCATCACGCCGTCGGCGGCGGCCACGATGGCGTCGAGGTCGGCGACGGCGGGGGCGGTCTCGATCTTGGCGACGATCATGGGGCCGTCGCGGCCGACGGCGGCGCGCACGGCGGCGACGTCGGCGGCGGAGCGGACGAACGAGACCGCCACGGCGTCGATGTCGGCCTTGACCAACTGCTCGAGCATGGCGAGGTCGGCGTCGGTCGGGGAGTGCAGGGGCATGCGGTCGTCGGGCAGGGCGATGCCGGGTCGACCGCGGAGGATCCCACCGTTCTCGACGTGGGCGCGCACATCGCCGTCGCCGACCTCGGTGACCACGAGGGTGACGCCTCCGTCGCCGAGGCCCAGCCGGTCGCCGGGAGCGAGGTGGCTCACCGCGCCGTCGAGGGCGATCTCGACGACCTTGGCCGTGCTGGCTGACCCGTGCTCGGCCTCGACCAGGTGGACGGTGGCGCCGGTGGGCAGGATCGCCCCGTCCTCGGGGAAGGGGGCGGTGCGCACCTTCGGGCCGGGCAGGTCGATGAGAACGCCGATGGGGCGGTGCACCAGGGCGGCGGCCTTGCGCACCCGGGCCAGGCGCTCGAGCGACGACTCGACGGTGCCGTGGGCCAACCCGAGGCGCACGACATCGGTCCCTGCCTCGAGCATGTCGCGCATGACCAGCGGGTCGTCAGAGGCGGGGCCGACGGTGGCGACGATCTTGGTGCGGCGCTCGATGCCGACGGTCATGGTTCCATCACGTCCTCGATGATGCCACCACCGGAGGAGGGCTCTGTACGGTGCCGGTCGTCCGAGTGGGGTTCGGTTACCGCGCGATGGGCTTGTACTTGATGCGGTGGGGCTGGTCGGCGGCGGCGCCGAGCTCCTTGCGGCGCCAGGCCTCGTACTCGCTGAAGTTGCCCTCGAACCACCGCACCTGGCTGTCGCCCTCGAAGGCGAGCACATGGGTGCAGATCCGGTCGAGGAACCACCGGTCGTGGCTGATGACGACGGCGCAGCCGGGGAACGACTCGAGGCCGTCCTCGAGGGCGCGCAGGGTGTCGACATCGAGGTCGTTGGTGGGCTCGTCGAGTAGGAGCACGTTGCCGCCCTGGCGCAGCATCTTGGCCAGGTGCACACGGTTGCGCTCGCCGCCGGAGAGCACCCCGACCGGCTTCTGCTGGTCAGAGCCGGTGAAGTTGAAACTGGCCACGTAGGCCCGGCCGTTCACCTCGCGGTTGCCGACCCGGAAGGTGTCCTGGCCCCCGGTGATCTCCTGGTAGGTGGTGGCATCGGCGTCGAGGCTGTCGCGGCCTTGGTCGACATAGGCCAACTGCACGGTCGAGCCGACCGTGATATCGCCGGCATCGGCCTGCTCGGCGCCGGTGAGCATGCGGAACAGCGTCGTCTTGCCGGCGCCGTTGGGGCCGACGACGCCGACGATGCCGGCGGGGGGCAGCGAGAAGCTGAGGTCGTCGATCAGGAGGCGGTCGCCGTAGCCCTTGGAGACGCCCTTCACCTCGATCACGGTGTCGCCGAGGCGGTCGCCGGGGGGAATGGCGATCTCCAGGCGGTTGCCGGCTCCCTCGGCCGCCTTGGCCTCGGCCAGCAGCTTGTCGTAGGCCTGCAGGCGCGCCTTGGACTTGGCCTGGCGGGCCTTGGGGGCCATGCGCACCCAGTCGAGCTCGCGCTCGAGGGTCTTGGCGCGGGCGCTGTCGGCCTTCTGCTCGCGGCGGAGGCGTTCCTGGGTCTGCTCGAGCCAGCCCGTGTAGTTGCCCTCGAAGGGGCTGCCCTTGCCCCGCTCCAACTCGAGGATCCAGCGGGCCACGTTGTCGAGGAAGTAGCGGTCGTGGGTGATGGCGACGACGGTGCCGGGGTAGTCGCGCAGCGTCCGCTCCAGCCACGCCACCGACTCGGCGTCGAGGTGGTTGGTGGGCTCGTCGAGCAACAGCAGGTCCGGCTTCGACAGCAGCAATCGGCACAGCGCCACCCGCCGGCGCTCGCCGCCGGAGAGGGTGCCGACCTGGGCGTCGCCGGGCGGGAGGCGCAGGGCGTCCATGGCCACCTCGATGGTGCGGTCGAGGTCGTTGGCCCCCTTGGCCTCGATCTCGGCCTCGAGACGGGCCTGCTCCTCGCCGATCTTCTCGTAGTCGGCGTCGGGATCGGCGTAGCGGGCCAGGACCTTGTCGTAGCGGGCCAGCAGGCCGGCCACCTCGGCGACGCCGTCGAGCACGTTGGCCTTCACGTCCTTGGATTCGTCGAGGTGAGGCTCCTGCTCGAGCATGCCGGCGGTGAAGCCCGGCGACAGGCGGGCCTCCCCGGTGAAGCCGTCGTCGAGGCCGGCCATGATCCGCAGGAGCGACGACTTGCCCGAGCCGTTGGGCCCGATCACCCCGATCTTGGCGCCGGGGTAGAACGACAGGCTCATGTCCTTCACCACCTCCTTGTCCGGAGGGTGGAAGCGGCTGACCTTGTGCATGCTGTAGATGAACTGGGCGGCGTTCACAGCGGGCCAGGCTAGGGGAGCGGTCGCTGGCGCCAGCAGGGGCGGTGAGCGGTGCGACGGCTTCGCCCACGGTTGGCCTTGGCGCGCCGGGGCGTTCAGGAGCCGGCCACCTGGCGCCCGTAGACAGCGGCCGGGCGCGGGCTGCGACCCTTGATGGAGGACACATGCGAGGATCTCGAGCGCAACGCGCCGGGTACCGGACGGCCGCGCTGGCCGCCGTGCTCGTCGCCGGCGTGGCGGCGTCGACGGCCGTGCCGGCGACCGCCGACCCCGTCCCCGGCACCACCACCCTGCGGGCCCGGGCGGTGCTTCCGGCCCAGACGTTCGCCGGCGGCCCCCCGACCAACGGATTCCCCGAGCAACCCGTGCAGGGTGTCTCCGGTCTGGTTCCCCTGGACGCCGCTCGCAATCGGTACCTGGCACTGTCCGACAACGGCTTCGGCGCCATCACCAACTCCGAGGACTACCTCCTGCGGGCCTACGAGCTCGAGGTGCGGGCCAACAACCGGGGCGACGCCTTCAGCTCGGTCGAGGTGCTCGGCTTCCGTCAGTTCCGCGACCCCGACGACCTCATCCCCTTCACCATCACCAACGAGCTCACCGACGACCGGCTGCTGACCGGCGCCGACTTCGATCCCGAGTCGCTCCAGGTCGCCCCGGACGGCTCGCTGTACGTCGGCGAGGAGTTCGGCCCCTTCGTGCTGCACTTCTCGGCCGACGGCGAACTGCTCGAAGCGCCCATCGCCCTGCCCGACTTCAGTGCCGACCCCAGCGGCGCCGGCCTCGAGGTCCGCGCTCCGCAGAACCCGGGCCTCGAGGAGGGCACGGTGCTCCGCCTGGCCAACGCCCTGCGGGCCCACGCCCAGGCCAACGGCAGCGAGCTGACCCCGGTCATCTCGACCGACGCCAACCTGCTGCGCGACGCCAACCCCGCCACCAACGCCCCCAGCCGCCTGGCCCCGCCTCCCGGTTCCGGGCTCGAACCGGCGTCGTCGGAGATCGTCGATGTCGCCCAGCTCCAGGCGGCGGACTTCACGGTCGTCCCGTACACGGTGAACGCCCGGGCCCGCATGGACGAGCTCCTCGCCCTCGGCGTCGACGGCCTGATCTCGGACTCGCCCGAGGTGCTCTACGACGCGGTGGCCGCGTTCGACGCCAACGGCGACGGCACCCCCGGCGACTACCTGCTGCCCGACGGTCGCATCGACCCCGAGCAGTTCGACGCCCAGGGCCACCGGGGCGCCCGCAACCTGCGCCCCGAGAACACCCTGCCCGCCTTCGAGGCCGGCCTCGACGAGCTGGTGAACACCCTCGAGACCGATGCCGGGGTGACCAGCGACGGCGTCGCCGTGCTCAGCCACGACCCCTTCTACCAGGCCGAGAAGTGCCGCCGGACCGACGGGGCGCCCTACGAGGAGGCTGACGAGCTGCTCATCATGGAGCAGACGGCCGCCGAGCTGCAGGCGACGCTGATCTGCGACGACCTGCTCCCGGGCCGGCCGACCCAGACCAACGACCCCGCCCTCTCGCCGGTCACCGCCGCCTACGCCGCCGAGGTCGGGCTGCCCTCGATCTACACCCCGCCGACCCTCGACCAGCTGCTCGACTTCGTCGACTTCTACGCAGCGTGGTTCGAGACCGGCCCCGGCGCCGCCGATCCCGACGCTGCCGTGCTCGCCGCCAACGCCCGCGAGGTCCGCTTCAACGTCGAGACCAAGCGCAACCCCCGGCCTGAGTTCGTCGACCGCACGGTCGGCACGCAGGCCTTCGTCGACG
>JBBJOU010000183.1:0-5009 GCA_037724305.1 Acidimicrobiales bacterium | reverse complement strand
CGGTGTGAACACCAGCATCGTCGCCACGACGGCGTAGACGGCAAGGCCGCCGGCATGCCGGCGTGTCCCGGCGAACGGCGTCAGCCGACCGGGCCGCGCCCGTCCATCTCCCCGCCGGTGCAGACCACCGTGCGGTTCCGCCCACCGCCCTTGGCCCGGTAAAGCGCCAGGTCCGCGTGGCGGACGAGCTCGCCGGCGTCGGGCCCGCAGGTACTGGCGCACACGCCGGCCGACACCGTGACCGTGCCGACCTCGGCGAACGGCCCATCATGGATCGCCCGCCGGGCCCGCTCGGCGACTGCGAGGGCACCCTCCTGGTCGGTCTCGGGCATGAGCCAGGCGAACTCCTCTCCGCCGATCCGGGCCACGAGGTCGCCGTCGCGCGCCTCGGCCCGCAGGCGCCGGGCGACCTCGGCCAGGACCCGGTCGCCGGCCTGGTGGCCGTGGAGGTCGTTGACCTGCTTGAAGTGGTCCAGGTCCAGCATCACCACACTCAGGTTCCGACGGTAGCGACCGGTGCGCTCCACCTCGGCGTGCAGGCGCTCGTAGAAGGCGCGGTTGTTGGCCAGACCGGTGACGGCGTCGGTCGTGGCCTGCCGGGCCAGCGCGTCCCATGCCTCGGCGTTGGCGATGGCCGCCGAGATGGCGGTGGAAAACCGCTCGAGCCTGGCCTCGGTGCCTTTGGGGATCGTTTGGCCGCTGAACGCGGTGCCGATCGTGCCCCAGAGGGTGCCGGCGGCGAAGATCGGCGCCGCGACCCCGCCCGTCACCCCGCCCTCCGCCATGCTGGCTGCAGCCGGATCGGTCACGCTCGGCCGCGGCCGGTCGAACCGGGCCGTCGCCCCGGTGCGGAAGACCTCGGCCGACGCGGTGACGCCGTCGAGGTGAAAGACCGCGCCGGTCAGGTCGGCGCCGTCGGAGGACTTGGCACTGACCACCACGCCCCGGTTGGTATCGGGCTCGAAGCGGGTGACGGCCGCGTTGCGGGCGTCGAAGAGGTCCCGGACCTCACCGGCGACAGCGGCGAAGACCGCCGCAGTTCCGGCCCCCTCGACGACGAGCTCGGCGACCCGGCGCAGGGCGTGCTCCTCGGCGTCGCGCTGCTTGCGCTCGGAGATGTCCTCGATCTGGGCGACGATGTGGCGGGTCGAGCCGTCGGCGCCGCGCAGGACAGACACGGACACGTGCGCCCACACGAAGTGGCCGTCGGCGTGCAGGTACCGCTTCTCCCACTGCGCGCCGTCCCCGCCCCCTTCCCGCAACGCCTGCACCTGTGCGGCGTCGGCGGCGTGGTCGTCGGGGTGGGTGAACCTGGACGGCTGGTCCGCCAGCTCCACCAGCTCCTCGGGCGTATAGCCGAGCATCTCGGCGAACGCCCGGTTGACCCGCACCGAGCGGCGGTCCGGGGTCCACAGCGTCATGCCGACCGGCGAGTTCTCGAAGGCCAGCGCCAGCAGCTGCTCGGCCTCGCGCTTGGCGCCCTCGATCCGGTCGCGTTCGGTGACGTCCTGGACGGTGCCGACGTAGCAGCCGCGGCTGTCGCGGGAGCCGATCGCGTGCAGGGAGCGCGTCTCGCCGCCCACGACGACGCGGTACCAGAGCTCGAAGCGCTCGCCCACACCGAACGCCTGCACGTAGCCGGCGACGATCCGGCCGTGGTCGTCGGCATGGAGGTAGGCGAAGAAGTCCTCGCCGGCGGCGGGCCCCGCGGCCGGGTCGCGGCCGAAGATGCGGTACATCTCAAGCGACCAGTGGGCGGCGTCGGTCGCCGGGTTCCAGGACCAGGACCCAACGTGGGCGATCGACTGCGCCTCGGCCAGCGCGGCGCGCTCCCTCGCCAGCTCGTCTTGGCGCTCACGTTCGGCGGTGATGTCGATGAACGACGCGGCCACGGCATGGGGACGGGCGGCACCGGGACGACGCAGGGCCTGGGCGCTCACCTTGACCCACACCACGGCCCCGTCGGGCTTGTGCATACCCAGGATCCGGTCGAGCTGGGGCTCGTCGGTCCGCAGGGCGACCACGGCCGGATGCTCGTCGCCGGGCAGCTCGGAGCCGTCCTCGCGCACCACCCGCCAGCGGGGGTCCAGGGAGCCCCCGCCCGTCAGCTGGTCCCTGCTCAGCCCGAGGATCCGCGCCGCCGCCGCGTTGGCGGTCACGATCTGGAAGTCGGCGTTCTGCAGAACCACGCCCTCGTTGAGCTGGTCGACGACCGTGCGGTACCGCTCCTCCGAGGCGGCCAGCGCCGCCTGGTGCTCGCGCGTGGCGGTCATGTCGCGGGTGACCTTGCTGAAGCCGCGCAACGTCCCGTCGGGCCCTCGCACGGCGGTGATGAGGACGTTGGCCCAGAAGCGGCTGCCGTCCCGGCGAAGGCGCCATCCCTCGTCCTTCAGCCTCCCGTCGCGGGCCGCCATCTCCAGCTCCCAGGCCGGCTTGCCGGCGACCACGTCCGCCTCGGGATAGAAGACCGAAAAGTGCCGGCCGATGATGTCGGCCGCCGCGTAGCCCTTCAGCCGGGCGGCACCGCTGTTCCAGGTCACAACGTTGCCGTGGGCGTCGAGCATCAGGATCGCGTAATCCCGTACCCCCTCGACGAGCAGCCGGAAGCACTCGTCGTTGTCGCCCAGCGGTTCGGCGATCTCCCGTCCGGGTTCCATGTCCCCGGCGATCTGCGACATGGGCGTGGCCAATCTGGTTCGTGGCCCCCCGAGGAGCGTTCGCTTCGTGCACTGATCGGCCGGTCCGCCCGAAACCTGAGCGGGCGCACGGTCGGGACCAGTTCGGGGAGCGGGCGGACCGGCGACGTGTGCCTACGCTCCGCCGACACAGTGGAGATGGGGCCGACTCGCTCTACGCCAACGAACGCCGTTCGGTCACCGGTGCCAGCCTCACGGTGCCGGTTCACCACCAGGCGGTCGACGATCGTCGCCGCCAGGAGCGCTAGGCGCTCGTCGATTCTAGTGCCGCTCTGGCTCACGTCGGGGGCGAGGCCGCCGTTGGGGGGGTTCGCCCTTTTTCAGGGCGTGTCGTTCTTGGCGCCTTGGCCGGGCCGGTGGGTGAGGGTGGGGACGCCTCGCCGGTGGCGGGGTGGACGCCGAAGAGCTCGGCGTACTCGTCGAAGGCGGCCCGGAGGCCGTCGCAGAAGACGTGGAGGTCGGCCATGAGCTCCCGGTCGGCGTTGATGCCGAAGCCGAGCTGACCGTCGTAGGACACCACGGCGACGGTCAGCCCGAGCCCGTCGGCCACCGGCACGAACGGGAAGATCTCCAGCATCTTGGCCCCGAAGCAGTAGAGCGGGAACTGCGGTCCGGGGACGTTGGTGATCACCAGGTTGACCGCACGGGCCCGCACGGCGAGGCGCGAGGCGATGGCGAGCACCGTCGGCGGGGCGTAGCCCGACATGCGCATCAAGAGGTCGGCCCCCACCGCCGAGCCCGATTCCTTGAGCGCGCGCATGGCGGTGGCGACCTCACGGAGGCGCTCGAGGGGATCGGCGATGCCGACGGCGAGGTCGGTCGCCACCATCGAGATGTCGTTGCCGACGACGGCCGAGCCCTCGGCGGCGGCGGCCCGGCGATCGGCGGTGGTGCGGGTCGACACCGGCACCATCGCCTTCAGCACGAGGTCGGGGGCGATCGGCTGGCGGCGGTCGGTGAGGAACGTGCGCAGTCCGCCGGCCACGGTCGCCAGGACGACGTCGTTGAGCGACACCCGGCCCCCCACCCGGGCGTCGGCCGATGCGGCGTTCTTGATGGCCTTGGCCAATGGGATCGACACCCGGACCGGTTCCCACCGGCGGTGCGGGGTGATGGGCCCGTTCCACGGCATCTTGGGGGCCAGCGGCCGGCTGTTGGCGACGGCCCGGCCGACCTCGCGGGCCCGCTCGGCGGCGTGGCGGGGGACTCGGAACGCGGCGCGCACCGAGCGCACCAGCTCGGCCGGTTCGACGGCGCGCTCGACGACGGAGTCGATCAGGAGCTGGGCGCCCGACGGTGGCGGTTCGGGCCGCCATGGTGTCGCCGCCGGCACGACCACCTCTGGGCTGAGGTCGAAGAGCACCGTGGCCACGTCCATGCTGGAGATGCCGTCGACCATGGCGTGGTGGGTCTTGGTGATGATCGCCACGCGGTCACCCTCGAGGCCCTCGACGAACCACAGCTCCCACAGCGGCCGGCGGCGATCGAGGAGGTGGGACTGGACCCGCTCGAACAGCGACCGCAGCTGGGTCTCGGAACCGGGGGTCGGCAGGGCGGTGTGGCGCACGTGGTAGGCGAGGTCGAACCCCTCGTCGTCGACCCAGATGGGCCGGCCCTGGTCGAGGGCCACGGTCATCAGCTTCTTGCGGAAGCGGGGCACCAGGCGCAGGCGGGCGTCAACCACGGCGCGCAGCTCCTCGAGCCGGAACCGGCCCTCGGCGTCACGGAACGAACTGCCCTCGACGATGCAGAGGCCACCCACGTGCATGGGCTGATGGGCCGCCTCGATGTGGAGGAAGGCACTGTCGAGCGCCGTGAGTCGTTCGTACGTCATGTGTCGGCGACCCTACGCTCGCCGGCCGTGGCCGAACGCACCCCGACCTGCGTGTGGCGCATCAGCGCCGAGCTGGTGATCGCCCTCGACGCCCGCCTCGGGGAGCCGGTCGACGCCTACGTCAACGGCTCGCAGGTGTGGCTGCGCGACGACGGTCCCGCCGGTGAGGCCATCGAGTGGCGCCTCCACCCCGTCGCCGGCTTCACCCCGCCGCCGGGTGTCGGTACCTACGAGCTGTTCGGCGCCGTCGCCCTCGCCCTCGGCACCGGCGCCACGGTGCCGGCCCAGCCGGCGGCGCTGTGGGACGGGCTCGAGGCCTTCCCCGCCTACCCCGACGAGGCCACCGAGCTCGAGCCCGCCCCCCTGGCGGCGGTGGCCACCGACGCCCTCGGGATCGCCCCCGACGCCGTCGGCATGGCCGACCACCAGGCCGTCGGCGACGCCTGGGAACGCACCGGGGGCGGCACCTCGATCATCGC
>JBBJOU010000182.1:0-5024 GCA_037724305.1 Acidimicrobiales bacterium | reverse complement strand
AGAGAAAAACGGCTCAGCTGGCGGCGAGCAGGCGGCCGGCCAGGCCGGTGAGGGCCAGGACCGCGGGGGCCGACCCGGAGCGGTCCAGGGGGGCCACGCCCGCCCGGTCGGCCTCGATGATGGCCGGGTCGTCGGGGATGGCCACGATCTCGACGTCGGGGAAGGCGGCGGTGATGCGGGCGAGGTCCTCGTCGGAGCGCACCCGGTTGGCCACGACGACCACGCGCTCGATGGCCTTCTCCTCCCGGAGCGCGAGGGCGCGGGTGGCGACCTCGATCGACTTGGGCGTGGGCTCCACGACGATCAGCAGCACGTCGATGCTGGCGCCCTGCAGCCGCGTCAGGGTGCCGATGCCGGCTTCGAAGTCGGCCAGCACCACGACGTCGCCGAAGTCGGTGCTCGAGAGCAGCTGCTCGGCCGACAGGCCGCAGCACGGGCAGCCCGGATCGGGGTTCTCGATGCGGGTCACCACCGCCAGGCGCACGCCGTCGGGGGCGTCGGACCCGAAGCGGGCCACGAGGTCGTCCCAGCTGGGAGCGTGCTCCTCCTCGCCGTCGTCGAGGGCCTGGCGCATGGCGACCAGTCGTTCGGTCTCGTCGTCGCCGACGCCCAGGGAGATGCCGAGGTTGGGGTTGGTGTCGCAGTCGAGCGCCACCACCGACAGTCCTTGGCGGCCGAGGACCCGGGCGACGATCGCCGAGGTGGTCGTCTTGCCCGAGCCACCCTTGCCCACCACTGCGACGCGCATGGTCTATCTCCCCTCGGTGAGTGTTGCGAGGAGCGATGCTACCGCCCCCACCGCCGGACTGTCCGGTGCGTCGTCGACCGGCGGGCGGCCCTGACGCTCGGCCTCGGCCAGCTCCTCGTCCCAGGGCACGACACCGACGACGGGCAGGCCGATCCGCGCCGCGACCCGATCGACGTCGTCGCCGTCGCGCACCTTGTTGAGCACGACGCGCACCCGACCCTGCTCGTCGCCGGGCCGGGCGAGGCGGGCGAGGCGCCGGGCCGAGAGGATCCCCTTGGCCGACGGCTCGACGACGACGAGGTAGGTGTCGGCATAGCGGCCCCAACCGTAGAACGGCTGGCGGGTACCACCGGGGAGGTCGCCGACGATGCTCCACCGGTCGTCGGGCAGGTCGTGCACGATCTGGAGGAACGCCTGCTGCGAGCGCATCTGACCGGTGAGGGCGCCGCCCACCTTGGTGAACTGGAGGAAGCGGACGCCGTCGGGCCCCCGGGTGGCGTAGGCGTCGACGGCCTCGGCGACGCTCAGGTCGGGGCGCAGCCGGAAGCGAGGCCCCTCCTCGCCCTCGGCGCGCTCGACGACGGCGTCCTCGGGTATCCCGAGGTCGGTCAGGGTGACCCCCACCGAGTAGGCGAGCCCCGGCATGGGGTCGGAGTCGATGGCGAGCACGGTGTGCCCGGCACGGGCCAGGAGACGGGCGAACGTCCCGGCGATGGCCGACTTGCCCGACCCGCCCTTCCCGACGAACGCGACCCGCAACCGGCGGGCGCTGCCGTTGGTGGAAGCCGTCATTGCTCGGACGCCGCAGTCATGGCCGCGGAGCCTAGGGCGGACGTGTGGCGCCGCTAGCTGCGCGCGACCTATAGTGCTGCCAAGACAGCAGGAACCGGACGCTCAGGGGGGGCCTCGACGTGACGTTGTGGTGGATCGGAAATGCTCTGCTCGCCTTCGTGGTGGCGCCGTTGGTGATCTTCCTCGCCAACCGCCTCATTCGCTTGGCGCTGGAGATCAGGCACTACGCCGACGATGTGCTGGAGAACGGCGTGGCCCTCACGGGCACGCTGGACGCCGTGCCCAAGCTGGTGACGACCAAGGAACTGACCGGCGTGGCCCGCCAGAACGTCGGCCGCTACGGCGCCGCGCTGGTCGCCCTCCAGTCCGGCGCCGCCCCGGCGCAGTCCGGCGTGGGCCGGGCGCCGTCCGATGCCCCACCGCCACCGCCGCCGCCCCAGCAACCGCCGCAGCAGCAGCGCCGCCCCCGGGCCCGCCTCGTTGCATCGAGGGAGGACTGATGCCCGCCGCTTCCACCGTGACGTTGATCCTGGTGTTCGTGCTGGTCGCAGCCCTGGCCACGTACCTGTCGGTCATCGCCTACCTGCTCAACAAGACGAGCTTCACCCTCGGCACCGTGTTGATCGGCGTGCGCGCCATCGAGCAGGCCACCCGCCCCGTCAACGAGGTGGTGAACGGCATCGGCGACGATGTCGTCGCCATCGAAGGCGCCCTCGGCGGCCTGGCCGCCCAGGGCGACGAGGACCGAGCTCCTACCGGCTGAGGTGGCCAGCTACCCGTCGGCGATCCTGCCGAGCCCGGGCGACGGTCACCGGCCCCGGCCCGTGACCGCGCCGGTCGCCGCAGTGGTGGCGGCGCCGACCTTCGAGGACTTCCACCGGGCTCGCGCCCGTGCCGCCATGGGGTACGCCCGGGCGATCCTCGGCCCCGACGGGGCCGAGGATGCCTGCCAGGAGGCCTGGCTACGGGCGTGGCGAGCGTGGGGCTCGGCCGACGAGGCCAAGATCGACGCCTGGCTGCGGGCCATCGTGCGCAACTGCTGCCGGGACGGGCGCGACCGTGCCGACCGGACGGTGCACCCCATCGTCGAGGACGACCTGCCCTTGGTGGTGGCCGCCGAGGACGTCGTGCTCGACGCCCTCGAGGAGGCCGCGCTGCTCGCCCGGATCCGGCGCCTCCCGGAGGCGCTCAGGGAGACGCTGTGGCTGCGCGAGGTGCACGAGCTCACCTACCTCGAGATCGCCGACCGCCAGGGGATCCCGGTGGGCACGGTCATGTCCCGCATCCACGCGGCCCGAGCAAAGGTCCGGCGGTCGCTGGCGCCCCCGGCGCTCGACTCGGCGGCGTCATGACACACGACCGTCACCGACACGGGGAGGGATCCGGGCCAGGCGTCACGAACACTTAGAGGCGGTACGTCCGTCCCGAACGAATCGGGCACTTCATCCACAATGACGCGAATACACCTCGTCCCATCCCGGTCTCTTCACCGAGCCCGAGCCTGGGTGGGCGACGAACATGGGGGGAGCGAGGCATGAGCACAGCATGAGTAGGGGAAGCTCGCGCAGCGGGAGCAACACGGGTCAGATCGTGACCTTGGTCGTGGTGCTCCTGGTCGTCGTTGCCGCCGTCGCGCTGTTGCAGCGCACGTTGAGCAACGCCCGGGAGATCAACAACACGGCGTCGAGCATCGCCGAGAACGGCCGGGGCATCAACCTGTCCACGGACTCGATCGTCACGCTCGACCGGACCGATCAGCTCGGCCAGTCGATCCGAGCCACGGCCGAGCCGTTGGTGGGCCAGCTCGACACGATCGTCGGTCTCGCCGGCAGCATCTCGAGCAAGGCCGACTCGATCACCAACAGCGCCCTGGCGATCAACTCCTCGGCGGTGACCATCAACGGCAGCGGGGCCAGCATCAACAACTCCGCCGGGGGCATCAACGGCCAGCTGGGCGAGATCCTCGGCCTGGCCGGGTCCATCTCCGAAGGCGTCGCCCAGATCAACCGGAACGTCTCCGACACCATCGGCATCGGCCGGTCGGTCCTCACCGACGCCGACAACATCCTCGTCCAAGCCAACGCCGCCGTGCGCAACGCCGGCTGCATCAACCGCTCTCTGGGCGGTTCCACGAACGATTGCACCTGAGAGGGACCCATGGCCGCAACCTCACAAGCTCCCCGCACCCGGCAGTACGCCGTCCGCGGCACGTCCGCCACCGGCGCCATGCCGGCCCCGCCCGCCGCCACCGGCGATGAGGGCACCGCCTTCTTCAGCCGGTGGCTCAAGGTCTGGATCGCCCTCCTGAGCGTCGTCACCCTGGTGGTCGTCGTCTACCTGGTGGCGATCACCAACTCACTCGCCGACATCAACGGCAACCTCGGGGTGGCCGACGAGGCCGTCGCCGGGGCCGGCAGCGACACGGTGACCCTGCCGCAGCAGGTCGCCAGCATCAACGAGAGCCTCGCGTCGATCGACCCTGCCCTGCAGCCGATCCCCGGCCAGGCTGACGCCATCATCGGCGCCCTGACCTCCATCGACGGGCGCCTGGCCGAGACCGACGCCTCGCTGATCGACACCTCGGGCAGCCTGCAGACCACCTCGGCTCAGCTGGTCGACACCTCCGGCATCCTGGTGACGGTCCTCGGCCAGGCCGGCGACATCCGCAACACCCTGGCCCTGGCCGACCGCCCCAACGGCGACTGCGCCGGCACCTCGACCCCCGGCGAAGCCGCCGGCGGCGCCAACTGCGGCGGCGACCAGCTCGGCGTCCAGAACATCCACCAGCGGGTCGCCATCGCCAACAGCGTGCTGCGCCCGGTCCAGGCCGACACCGCCAACATCAACACCAACCTGGTCTCGGTGAACGGCAACCTCAACGCCATCTGCCGCAACGGGACGGTCCAGACCCTGGCCAGCCTCAACGGCGGTGTCGCATGCCCGTAGCGAAGATGAGGTTCCGAGCACGGGGTGAGCGGGGGGCGGTCGGGGCGAACCTGACGATCTTCCTGGCCTTCGCCCTCTACGCCGTCGTGCAGCTCACCCGCACCACGCTGGCGGCGCAGCAGATCGACGACCGGGTCGACTCCATCATCGTCACCACCCCGGCCATCGCCGCCTCGCTCACCAACGTCCCCAAGCTCGACGAGACCGGCCGGATCGCCGCGGAGATCGACACGGCGGCGGCCAACCTGACCGGTCACCTCGACCAGGTGGTCACGGCGGCGGGCAACATCGACAACACCGTCGTCGGCATCAACGAGAGCGCGGCGGCCATCAACGGCAGCGTCCTCTCCATCGGCGGCAGTGTCGACGGGATCTTCAGCGACGTGCGGGGCATCGGCGGCTCCGTCGCCGGGATCGAACCGGAGACCCGGAGCATCCGCCAAGGCGTCGCCGACATCAACGATCGGGCGTCGGTGGTCATCGGCCAGGCCGACTCCATCAACGGCAACCTCAACAACGTCCTCGCCGAGGTCGGCGG
>JBBJOU010000181.1:0-5056 GCA_037724305.1 Acidimicrobiales bacterium | reverse complement strand
CCGTCGAGGCGGCCCCGCCGCCCGGTGGCGCCGAAGTGCAGGCTCACCACCACCAGGAGGTAGATGAGGGCCTGCACCACGATGAAGGTGACCGCCATCGGGTAGTAGACGCCCTCCCGGCTGCCGGCGAGGTCGTCCATGCGACGGAGCTCGGCGAGGTCGGGCGCCGCCGAGCGGTAGCGCAGGGGTTGGCCGATCATGGCGTCGGGGGTGTCGACCCCGGTGGCGGCGAGGATCGTCGGCGCGAGATCGGTGATGGTCACCAGGCCCCGGCGGTTGGTCGACGCCGAGTGGAGCGTCCCCGGCACCACGCCCGCCCCCCAGGCCACCGTCGGGGTCAGGGCCCATGCGCCCGTCGGGGGCGTGACCCCGACCACCAGCAGGAGGGTGTCCTCGTCGAGCTCGCGAGCGAGGGTGCCGACCAGGGCGTCGACGCGACCGAGGGCCCGGTCGCGGGCCACGATCGCCTCTTCGGGCGACGAGAGCGACTCGTAACGGTCGGCGCGCTCGGTGTCGCCCGGGTCGACGACCACGACGTCGGCCTCGTCGAGGGCGACGAGGGTGGCGGCCAGGGTCACCGCCACGTCGGCGTGGACGCCGTAGGGCACCCCGGCGTCACGGGTGAGCAACCCGTCGTCGACCTGGCCGGCCTCGACCGAGCCGCCATCGTCCATGACCGCCAGCGCCGCCGGGCGGTGCAGGAGGCGTTCGCCGTTGGGGGTGACGGTGTCGGAGTTCCCGACCACCGCGGTGCGCACACCGGCGTCGGTGAGGGCCTGGCCGAGTGATCCGGGACGGGCGCCGTCGGTGCCGCCGGCGCGTCGCCGCAACGCCGAGGCGGCGGGCACGACGATGGTGCCGGTCGGGAAACGGCCGGTCCGCCGGGCGACGGCCTCGGCCGCCGTACCCCCCTCGAGCGAGGCGTCGGCCGGCAGCGCCACGCCGGCGCTGCCGGTACCGCGGACCCGGCGACCGGCGCCGATGGTGGCGTAGGCCTCCGTGGACGACGGCCCGCCCGACAGGGTGCGCACGCTGGTCGCCGCCAGGGCTCCCTGGCCGAGGATGGCGTCGATGCGGGGCATGGCGCCGGTGCCCAGGTCGTCGAGCGACCAGTGGGGGACGCCGACCACGACGACCTGCTCGGCCGGCCCGGCGGCCGGGAGGCTGCCGGGGGCGTTGGCGCCCCCTGCCGCCAGCAGCCCGCCGGTGGCGAGGAGGGTGACGAGCACGATCAGCGCCAGTCGGACGCCGACCGAGGTGAGGCGGGGCCAGAGGGCCCGCACGACGTCGGCGCCCTGGCGGCCGCGATGGGCGAAGCCGCCGATGCCTCGTCCGGTGTGGCGGTGCTCCATGGGAACGGGGACCTCGAGGAGCCGGGCTCCGGCCCGCACGGCGTCGATGGTCATGGCCACCTCGAGGCCGAAGCGCGCCCCCAGGGCACCGTGGCGCCCGCGGGGGTCACCAGCCGCCGGGTCGCCCTCGCCGTCGCCGTCGGCGAGCAGGCGGCGGAGCAGGGGTGCGTCGACGGCCCGCTGGCCCGACAGGGGCGCGACCATCTCCACCCCGCAGGCCCGCCGGATCCCGGCGCGGGCGAGCCGGCGGACGGTCCCGAACCCTCCCCGCCCGGCGGCGGCGGGCAGGGTCCCCACCACCAGGTCGGCGCGGTCGTCGAGCACCGGGCCGAGCAGCACGTCGGCGGCCTGGGCGGTGCGGGCGACGTCGGCGTCGATCAGGAGCACCACGTCGGCGTCCGCCGCAGTGGCGACGCCGGCGGCCACGGCACCGGCCTTGCCCACGTTGACGCCGAGGCGCACCACGGTGGCGCCGGCGGCGGCGGCCCGCTGGGCGGTGTCGTCGCCCGAACCGTCGTCGACGACCACCACCCGATCGACCCGGGGCACGACCAGCAGGGCGGCGACAGTGGCGGCGATGGCGTCGGCCCGGTCGTAGGCGGGCACGACGGCGACCACGGTGGCGAGTGCCCCCCGTCGACCACGGGCCGGGGGGCCGTCGGTGGTGCGCGTCATGGCGTGCCCCGGAGGACGGCGCGCGGGTTGCGGACCTCGGGGCTGCCGAGGGCCAGTTGGGCGAGGAGATAGGCGGTCACGCCCGCTCCCCCGCCGGCCGCCAGGGCGGCGGCGGCCTCGGCCCGCGTGGCCGACCCGACGAGGTCGGCCACCAGCCAGGCGACGCCGGCCGCCGCGGCGGCGGCCACGCCGGCGCGGAGCAGGGCGCCACCGACGGGCACGGCGACGCCGGTGCGCCGCACCACCCGGCGGTGGAGGGCGACGGTGGCGACGGTGACCACGGCCCCGTGCACGAGGCCGAGCACCACGACCCGGCCATCACCGGTGGCGGCGGCCCAGGCGCCGACCATGGCGACGATGCCGACGACGGTCGCCACCGCGTTGACCACGGTGGGCGAGCGCACGTCGTCGAGGGCGTAGGCGGCGCGGGTCAGGAGGAAGAACCCGCTGTAGCCGACCAGCCCGACGCAGTAGGCGGCCAGTACCGAGGCCACCAGGTCGGCGCCGTCGCCATCGAGCGCGCCCACCCGCACCAGGCGCAACGCCGGGAGGGCGAGGGCGGCGAGGAGGGCGGCGGCGGGGAGCACGAGGAACAGGATGGCGCGCAGACCGGCGGCGAGGTCGGCGGCGAAGGCCTCCCGGCGGCCGGCGGCGGCGGCGGCGGCGAGGCGGGGGAACAGGGCGGTGAAGATCGGGTTGGCGGCGAGGGCGTGGGGCAGCAGGAAGAACGTGAAGGCGATCTGGTAGGCGACCACCCCACCGGTGACCGCGCCGGCGAGCACGATGGTGACCGCCACCAGGGCCTGGTTGGCACCGAGGTGGCCGGCCGCCCACAGGCCCCGGCCGGCCAGCGCCCGCAGCTCACCCCGCTCGGCGCCGGGGGCGGGTCGCCTCGGGCGGAGGCCGGTGCCCGCCCGCCGGATGGCGACGAGGGGGACGGCGGTCATGGCCAGCACGCCGGCCGTGGTGCCGATGGCGAGCACCACCAGCGGCCCCGTGCTCACCCCGAGATCGGTGGACCCGCCGGCCAGCATGGCGAAGGCGATCATGGTGGCGATGACCACGAGGTTGTTGGCCACCGGCGCCGCCGCGGCGGCGGCGAAGCGGCGCTCGGCCTGGAGCAGCGCGCTGGCCACCGCCCCCACGGCGTAGAGCAGCACCTGGGGCAGGAAGAAGACGAGCAGGAAGGCGCCGACCTCGATCTGGCGCTCACGATCGGCGCCGTCGCCCACCCCGGCGGTCAGCGCCCGCATGAGCAGCGGTGCCGTCACCATCCCGACGGCGACCACGACGGCGAGGGCGGTCCCGGCCACGCCCAGCAGCCGCCCCGCCAGACGGGCGGCGCCGGGACGGTCGCCCGCCTCGATGCGGGCCACGAAGGTAGGAACGAGCACGGCCGAGAGCATCCCGCCGGCGAGCAGCTCGAAGAGGATGTTCGAGACCAGGTTGGCCGACTGGTAGGCGTCACCCAGGGCGGTGGTACCGAGGGCGGCGCCGAGGGCCAGCACCCGGGCGAAGCCGGTCAGGCGCGCCACCAGGTTCCAGGCGCTGATGATCGCCGCGGCGCGACCGACGCCGTCGCCGCCCGGCCCGGCCGCGGCACTCGGTGGTGCCGTCGCCGCCGTCATCCGGTGTCCTCGTCCTCGGCGGCGGTGGGTGCCGGCGGGGCCGGCAGCAGGCTCTGGGCGCCCTCGCCCACGCCGTAGTGGCCGTACTGGCCGAGGATGCCCCGCTCGAGGGCCAGTACCGCCGCCAGCACCCCGGCGCCCCCCTCGAGGTTGTCGACGGTCGACAGGCGGTCGCGCACACCCTCGGCCTCGCGGAGGGGCCCGACGAAGCGGACGCGCTCGGCCGCCGGGTCGACGTCGTCGCCCAGCGGCGCGCCCGCCACCGGGCCGGACTGCGCCGCCACCAGCACCGGGCCGCCGGGCACGCCCGCCTCGGCGGCGCCGGCGATGGCGGCCACCAACGGCGCCAGCAACTGACCGTCGGGTACCAGCGCCCCGGCGCCCGAGACGACGAGATACCGGGCGTCGTTGGCGGGCAGGAGGGCGAAGCCCGCAGGGGGCGCAACGGGGGCGTCGAGCTCGAGGAAGCCGCCCTCCAGCAGTCCCTGCACGAGCGGGGGCACGGGCCGGGGGGCGGGATCGAGGGACGTCTCGCCGTCACCGGCGCCGCCGGGGGCGCCGCCGCGGCCGGGGGGGGGGGGGGGCGGGGGGGGGCCGCGGGGGGGGGGGGCCGCCGGGGGGGGGGGGGGGGCGTCGGTGGTGGCGGTCGGCTCCTCGGGGTCGCCGCCATCGGGTGCCACCTCGTCGACACCAGGGTCGGGCGTGGGCCGGGTGGCGCCGATGAGCGTCGCCTGCAGCCGTCCGACGAGCTGGGTGCGGAGGGTGGCGGCGTCGGTCTCGACGTCCCGGCCGAGGAGCAGGGCGAGATCCTCCCGGGCACCGTCGTCGGCCAACGTCAGGCGCTCGGTGAGCCACAGCGTGCCCCCGAAGGTGGCGCCGGCGGCGACCACCGCGCCCGCCGCTGCATCCACCGCCTCCTCGTCGACGCCACGGGTGGCGATCAGCAACACCGGCACATCGGCGAGGCGTCCGTCGACGAGTTGGGGGATGCCCAGCTCGTCGAACTCCTCGGCGGCGGCGTCGGCGGCGTCGATGCGCTCCTCGAGGCGGCGGTTGTCCGCCTCCAGATCACCGTTCTGGCCCTCGAGGCTGGTGAGGTTGGCGTCGAGGGTGCCGACCGTGGCGCGATCGATGAACGCGGCGCCGAACGCCAGCCCGATCCCCAGCGCCAGGAAGACGGCGGTGATCGACACGATGTGGTAACGGAGGTTGATCAACGCCGACCCCTCGATGAGCACCCGGCGACGGCGGGCCCGTCGCCGGTCGGGTCATCGAGTCCGAGCACGGACCGAGCGTAGGCGGGGTGACCGTCGGGCCACCGCCGGGGTGCATCTGGCCGCCAGGCAATCGCATCGACGTCGCCGCCGACGACGGCACCACGATCTCCTACGTCGTCACCCG
>JBBJOU010000180.1:0-5068 GCA_037724305.1 Acidimicrobiales bacterium | reverse complement strand
GGGAACGGCGCCCGGCGCGGCGGACCGCCGATCGTCGCTTCACCCCACCGCGGCGGACCGCCGATCGTCGCTTCACCCCACCGCGGCGCTCGGTCACCCCTCGCCGCCCTGCACCTGGAGGACCCGCTCCATGACCGCTCGGGCGATGGGCGCGGCGACCCGGCCCCCGGTGACCTCGCTCACCCCGGGCTGGGCCTCGACGAGCACCGCCACCGCCACCGTCGAGGGTTGCCCGGGGGGACCGGCGAAGCCGACGATCCAGGCGTGGCTCGAGGGCGGGTCGGTGCCGAGCTGGGCGGTGCCGGTCTTGCCGCCGACCTCCATGCCGGGGATGGCCAACCCGCTAGCGGTGCCGTCGTCGACGACGGCGACCATGGCCCGGCGCACGACGTCGGCCGACGCCGGTGACACCGCCTGGGTCCACGGCTCGGCCTCGAGCTCCTCGATCACCTGGCCGGCGTCGTCGGTGATGCGGTCGACCACGTGCGGGCGCATGATCACGCCCCGGTTGGCGATGCCGGCGGTGACGAGCGCCATCTGCAGCGGGGTGGCCTGGGTGTCGCCCTGACCGATCGAGGCCCGGGCGATGGTGCCGTTGCCGACGTCGTCGGGGAACTCGGTGGGGAAGGTCGAGGTGGCGGCGGCGGGGAGGTCGATGGGCGGCTGGTCGTTGAACCCGAAGGACTCGACGCCTTCGACCATGCGGGTCTCGCCGATGGTGTCGGCGCCCATCGCCGCGAACGTCGAGTTGCACGACACCCGCAGCGAGGCGAACAGGTCGCCGCCGCACGACGAGCCGCCGAAGTTCGAGAGCCCCCGCTCGGTGAAGTCGATGTCGTACTCGGTGACGACGGGGTAGACCGGCTCGGTGGCGGTGACCACCCCCGCCTCGACGCCGACGGCGGCGGTGACGATCTTGAACGTCGATCCCGGGAAGAACGACTGGCGGTACATCGCCGCCGACAGCGGACTGGCGCGGACCTCGGGCTCGAGGGCGGTGCGGGCGGCGCGAGCGGCCTCGATGTCGTGGGAGGACAAGGGGTTCGGGTCGAACGAGGGGAACGACCAGAAGGCGAGCACCGAGCCGTCGCGGGGATCGACCGCCACCACCGAGCCCCGCTGCTCGCCGAGGGCGTCGCGGGCGACCTGCTGGACATCGGCGCGCAGCGTGAGGGTGAGGTCGCCGGTGGTGTCGCGCTCCACGAAGAGGTCGGACACCGACTCGTACTCCTGCTCGAAGGTCTGGCCGGCGAGCTGGTCGTTGTAGCTGCGCTCCAGGCCCTCGGCGCCGAAGTCGAAGTTCAGGAAACCGGTCACGTGGGCGAACAGGTCGCCGGCGGGGTAGACGCGCTGGAGTTCGAACGGGCTCTCTGGGGCGGCGGGGAGGCTCTGGGCCAGGAGCTGGCCGTCGGCTGACAGGATCTCGCCGCGGGGCTGGTCGAAGTCGCGGAACAGGGCCCGGCTGTTGTCCTGGCGGTCGTTGAGCGCGGGAGCGGCGATCACCTGGACGTAGTTGACCATGACGAACAGCGCCAGGTAGCAGACCAGCAGCCCGGCGCCCAGCTTGCGGAGCTGTTGGTTCATGCCCCGCTCGGGACGACGGTTCATCGGTGCCCCGTCACCCCTCGGCCCCGATGAAGACGGTCTCTCCGGCAGCGTCGCGCTCGAGGCGGCGCCGGGCCCGGCGGGAGGCCATGGTGCCCCGTTCGGGGACCTCGCCCGCCTTGCGGGCGGTGTCGTCGCTCACCCGCACCAGCAGGGCGAGCAGGACGTAGTTGCCGAGCAGCGACGAGCCGCCGTAGCTGACGAACGGCAGGGTCACGCCGGTGAGGGGGAGCAGGCGGGTGACGCCGGCCATGATGATGAACGCCTGTACACCCAGCAGCACGGTGAGCCCGGTGGCCAGCAGCTTGTCGAACGGGTCGTCGGCCTGGGCGGCGACCTTCAGCCCGGCGCCGATCATCAGGACGAAGGCGAAGATGACCGCCGACGCGCCGAACAGGCCGAGCTCCTCGCCGATGGCGGCGAAGATGAAGTCGGTCTCCACCACCGGGATGCGGTCGGGGTTGCCGAGGCCGAGCCCGGTGCCACCGGTGCCGCCCCAGGCGAGGGCGAACCAGCTCTGGATCACCTGGAACCCGCCGCCCCCGGGGTCGTCCCACGGGTTGAGCCACGTGCTCACCCGGGTCTGGACGTGGGCGAAGGAGCTGTAGGCGAAGTAGGCACCGACCGCGAACAGCCCGCTGCCGACCACCAGGTAGGCCCACCGCTCGGTGCCCACCCACAGGAGCAGGACGAACAGGGCGAAGAACAGCAGCGACGACCCGAGGTCCTTCTCGGCGGTCATCACGACGAGCGACACGGCCCACGCCACCACGATGGGGCCGAGGAACCGGGGCTCGGGCAGCACGGGGCGGAACTTGGGCCAGGTGATCATCCCGAGGAGCTCGCGCTTCTCCATGAGGTAGCCGGCGAAGAACACGGCGAGGGCGATCTTGGCGAACTCGCCGGGCTGGAAGGTGACCGGCCCCACGCCGACCCAGATGCGGGCACCGTTGATGGTGCGCCCGATGCCGGGCACGAGGGGGGCGAGCAGCAACAGCACGCCGACCAGCAGCAGGGTGTAGCGGAAGCGGGCCAGATCGCGGGCGCGGCGCACGACGGCGAGGGTGACGATGAAGGCGATGATGCCGAGGGCGGTCCAGGTGGCCTGGGCGGCGGCGAGCTGGCCGGGGTCCTCGCTGACCTCGTCGAGGCGGGCGATGAAGACGTAACCGATGCCGTTGAGCAGGGCGGCGAGGGGCAGCAGCACGCCGTCGGCGCCGGGGGCGAGGCGGCGCACGCCCAGGTGGGCGGCGATGAGCAGGGCGAACACGATGCCGAGGAAGGGCACGATGTTGACCGGCAGCGAGGCGGTGCGCCCCAGGCTGGTGAGGGCGTAGGCGCTGGCGGTGATGAGCAGACCGAGGACGATGAGACCGAGCTCGGCCCGGCGGCGGGCGACGGCGAGCACCTACGGCACGACCGGGACGGGCGCCGGGGGGGCGACGGTGGTGGGCACCGCCGTGGTGGGTGGCGCGGTGGTGGTCGTGGTGGGCGCCGGACCGACGTCGACGAGGTAGTCCTCGGCCTCTTCCAGGGTGGCGAACTCGTTGCCCCGCTCGACCGAGGACCGGGCCTCGGGCCGCAGGTCGGCCAGGGTGAGCTCGGTGGCCGATTCGACGGTGGGCTCGAACCACAACACCGGGTCCGGTTTGCCCCTGAAGATGGTGACGGCGCCGGCATCGTCCACGCCGACGAAGTAGCTCCCCCGGGCGTAGAGGCCGACGGCGCCCACGCCGGCGCCGACCACGGCGAGGAACAGCAGCGCGAACAGCGCCACCCGCCACGTGAAGCGCCGGGGCCGGGACGCCTTGGCGGCGTCGCGGTCGGCCTTGCGGGCCGCCTTGCGCTCGCGCCGGTCGAGCGGGGCGGCGGTCGGGGCGCGGGTGTCGGTGATGGCGCCGCCCCGGCCGGTGCGGGTGCCGACGACGGGGACGACCTCGGTGTCGGGCCCGGTCGTCGGTCCGGCGGTGGTGAAGCCGGCGGGGTCGTCGACGGACCGGGTGGCGGGGACGGCCGCCGGGCGGGCGGGACCGCCGTCGTCGTCGTCCGGGTTGGGTTCGACCACGTCGACGATGACGACGGTGATGTTGTCGCGCCCGCCGCCCTCGTTGGCCAGGCGGACGAGCTCCTGGGCGGCGTCGGCGGGGTCGTCGGTGTAGCGCCGCAGGATGGAGGCGATCTTCTCCTCCTCGACCTCGTTGAACAACCCGTCGGAGCAGAGCAGGAAGCGGTCGCCGACCTCGGGGGTCACGGTGTCGGCGTCGATGGCCACGCTGGCCTCGATGCCGAGGGCCCGGGTGAGGATGTTGCGCTGCGGGTGGCTGCGGGCGTCCTCGGGGGCGAGCTGGCCCTCGCGCACCAGTTCCTCGACCAGGCTGTGGTCGGTGGTGAGCTGCTCCAGCTCGCCGTCGCGGAGGCGGTACATGCGGGAGTCGCCGACGTTGATGAAGGCGAGGTCGGGGCCGTCCGTGCGGGCGATGGCGACCAGCGTGGTGCCCATGCCGGCGAGGTCGGCGTCGTCGCGCGCCGCGTCGTAAACGGCGGCGTTGGCGGCGTTGGCCGCTTCGAGCAGGCCGTCCTCGCTGAGGTCGAGGAAGTTGGCCCGCAGGGCGGCGACGGCCATGACCGATGCGACCTCACCTCCCTTGTGGCCGCCCATGCCGTCGGCGACGGCGAACAAGCGGTCGTCGGCGACGAGGGAGGTGTCCTGGTTGTTCTGGCGCACCCGGCCGGTGTCACTGGCGGCGCCGACCCGCAACGCCGGGCCCGGCGCGTCGAAGTCAGCATCCTCGTCCGGCTCGACCGGGTCGGATCGGAGCGGGGTGGTGCGCCGGGGGTTGGCGGGTCGACCGGGGACGACCCCGGTGGTGGCGGCGGGGTCGTCGGGCGGATCGGGCGGGCGCTTGTCGCGCTTGCTCACGCCGCCTCCAGGATGGTGTTGCCGAACTGGAGGCGGTCACCCTTGGCCATGGCGACGGCGCCGCCCACCTTGGCCCGGTTCAGATAGGTGCCGTTGGTCGAGCCGAGGTCCTCGACCATGAGCTGGCCGTCGCGGCGGAACACCCGGGCGTGCAGCGAGCTGACGTAGGTGTCCTCGATGGTGATCTGACAGCCCGCCGCCCGCCCGACGGTCAACTCGTCGCCGACGGTGAAGCGGGTGCCCCGCCGGTCGGGGGGCTCGACCACCACCAGCTCCGTCGGGGTGCCCTTCGCCTTGCGGCTGGGACGGGGCGGCGCCGGCACCGGGGCCGGGGCCGGACCGGCGGCGGGCCCCGCGGCGACGACGGCGCGATCGGCTCGCCGGGCCGGGCGGGGCGCGCCGATCTCGGCCCACACGGCCCGCAGCACCCGGAAGAAGAACAGGTACAGCAAGGCCAGCAGGCAGAGCTTCAGGATGGTCAGGACCTGCTCGGACATCTGAGATCGGAGCGTAGGCGGACCGACCGTCCCGCCGCGCTTCACG
>JBBJOU010000179.1:0-5069 GCA_037724305.1 Acidimicrobiales bacterium | reverse complement strand
CCCCGACCGCTCCCAGTCGCCCGGCCCCGGCGCCCATGGCGGTCACGCCCGGCGAGCGCGACACCGCCGTGCCCCACTCGAACATCCGCAAGCGCACGGCCGAGCACATGACCCGCTCGCTGGCGACGTCGGCCCACGTCTACGTGTCGATCGAGGTCGATTTCGAGGCCGTCGACCGGGTCCGGCGGGCGGCCAAGGACGAATGGAAGGCGGCCGAGGGGTTCAGCCTCACATACCTGCCCTTCGTCGCCCGCGCCGTGGTCGACGCGGTGGCCGACTTCCCCGAGGTCAACGCCAGCTTCGGCGCCGACGAGCTGGTCGTGCACCACTACCTGAACCTCGGCATCGCCGTCGACCTCGAGTACAAGGGCCTCATGGTCCCGGTCGTCCACGACGCCGACGGCAAGCGGCTCCGGGCCATCGCCCGCGAGATCAGCGAGCTGGCCGCCAGGGCGCGGACGAAGAAGCTCGGTCCCGACGACATCAGCGGCGGCACGTTCACCATCACCAACCCCGGCCCGTTCGGCACCACCATGACGTTGCCGATCATCAACCAGCCCCAGGTGGCGATCCTGTCCACCGACGGCGTCAAGCGCCGGCCGGTCGTGGTCACCGGCGCCGACGGCTCCGAGGCCATCGCCATCCACTCGGTCGGCAACCTCACCCTGACCTGGGACCACCGGGCCTTCGACGGCGCCTACTCGTCGGGCTTCCTCAGCCGGGTGCGCGACCTGCTCGAGACCCGCGACTGGGCCGCCGAGCTGTGACCCTCGGCGCCCCCACCCGTTCTGGCGGCAGCTATCGCGGTCATGGCTCCGATAGCTGCCGCCAGAACGAGGTGTTGCGGGTGCGGTGGCTGGGGCGGGTCCGCTACGCCGATGCCCGAGCCGTGCAGGGGGCGCTGCACCAGCGCTCCGTCGACGACCACCTGCTGCTGCTCGAGCACCCGCACACCTACACCCTCGGCGTGCGCGGCGACCTCGGCCACGTGCTGGTGGCGCCGGCCGACGTCGGGGCCGAACTGGTCAAGGCCGACCGCGGCGGAGACGTCACCTACCACGGCCCCGGTCAACTGGTCGGCTACCCGATCCTCAGCCTGCCGACCGTCGCCGGCCTCGCCGACACGCCGGCCTACGTGCACGCCCTCGAGGACCTCCTCATCGCCGCCGTGACCGACCTCGGCGTCGCCGGGTGCGGCCGCCTCGCCGGCTACCCCGGCGTGTGGGTCGACCCCGACGGCGACCGCCCCCGCAAGCTCGCCGCCATCGGTGTGCGCCAGACGCGGGGCCGGACCATGCACGGCTTCGCCCTCAACGTCGATCCCGACCTCGCCTACTTCGGCCACATCGTCCCCTGCGGCATCGCGGAGGTGGCCGTCACCTCCCTCGCCGCCGAGGGCGTCGCCGTCACGATGCGCGCCGTCGTCGACGCCGTCGTCGAGCGCTTCGCCGCCTGGTGGCAGCCGCGCACCATCGAGCGGGCCGGCGTCGTGTGGCGCGACGCCGGCGGCGACGACCGCGACCTCAGCGCCTTCAGCCGCAAGCTCGGGCCGGGGGAGCCGGTGCGCCTCACCGGGCGCCTGGCCGCCGCCGGGGTCACCGACGCCCTGCCCATCGAGGCCCGCAAGCCCGACTTCGCCGTGCGCCGCCTGCGCATCACCGACGACTTCGTGCGCATCAAGTCGACGATGCGCGACCTCGGCCTGGTCACCGTGTGCGAGGAGGCGGGCTGCCCCAACATCTTCGAGTGCTGGGCCGACGGCACCGCCACCTTCATGCTCAACGGCGAGCGCTGCACCCGGGCGTGCGGCTTCTGCCTGGTCGACACCCGCAAGCCCGGGCCTCTCGACGCCGACGAGCCCGAGCGGGTGGCCGAGGCCGTCGAGCGCATGGGCCTGTCGTTCGCGGTGCTCACTGCGGTGGCGCGCGATGACCTCCCCGACGGCGGCGCCGGCGCCTTCGCGGAGACCATCCGGGCCATCCGCCGCCGCCGCCCCGGCACCCGGGTCGAGGTGCTGATCCCCGACTGCAAGGGCGACCCCGCCAGCCTGGCGGCGATCTTCGAGGCCCGGCCCGACGTCCTCAACCACAACCTCGAGACCGTCGCCCGTCTCCAGCGGGCGGTGCGCCCCAGTGCCTCCTACGCCCGCAGCCTGGCGGTGCTCGCCCGGGCCGGGGCGGCGGGGCTCACCACCAAGTCGGGTCTGATCCTGGGCATGGGCGAGACCGAGGACGAGGTCCGCGCCGCCCTCGCCGACCTGCGCGGCGTCGGCGTCGACATCGTCACGCTCGGCCAGTACCTCCGCCCCACCACGCACCACCTGCCGATCGCCCGCTGGGTGGAGCCCGCCGAGTTCGACCGCCTGAAGGCCGTCGGCGAGGCGATGGGAATCGCTCACGTCGAGGCCTCGCCGTTGACGCGGTCGTCGCACCACGCCGGCCAAGCCCTCGACGCCGCCGAGGCCGTTGCCGCCGTGCCGGTCTCGCTCTCGACCACCCGCTCGGGCTGACAACCGGGCGTCGTCGCCGCGTCACTGCCTAGCCTGCGCCGGTGAGCTTCGCCGAGCGCCTCGACCGGACCCGGGACCGCATGGCCATGCTCGGCGTCGACGTGCTGTTGCTGTCGGTGGGGCCCGACCTGCCGTGGCTGTGCGGGTACGAGGCCATGCCCCTCGAGCGCCTCACCATGCTGGTCGTGCCGCGCGACGGCGACGCCACCCTGGTGGTACCCGCCCTCGAGGCGGCCCGGGTGGTGGAGCGACCGGACGTCTTCTCGCTGACGACGTGGGTGGAGACCGAGGACCCCGTCGCCATCGTCGCCGGCCTCGCCGGTCGTCCCGCCGTCGCCGCCGTCGGTGATCGCACCTGGGCCCGCTTCCTGGTCGAGCTCACCGGCGCCCTCCCCGGCACCCGCTGGCGTCGGGGCACCGAGGTGGTCGGCCCCCTCCGGGCGGTGAAGGAGCCCGCCGAGGTGGAGGTGCTGCGCCGGGCCGGGGCGGCGGCCGACCGGGTGGCCCGCCAGCTCCAGGGCGGCGACATCCCCCTCGTCGGGCGCACCGAGGTCGAGGTGTCGGCCGATCTCGGCCGGCGCCTGCTCGACGAGGGCCACCACCGGGTCAACTTCGCCATCGTGGCCGCCGGCGCCAACGCCGCCAGCCCCCACCACGAGCCCGGGGCCCGGGTGATCGAGGCGGGCGAGGGCGTCCTGTGCGACTTCGGCGGCACCATGGCCGGACCCGACGGGGTCGGCTACTGCTCCGATACCACCCGCTGCGTGTGGACCGGCGGCGGCGCGCCTCCCGGCGAGGTGGCCGAGGCCTACACGGTGCTCCATGACGCCCAGCGGGCTGCGTCGACGGCCGCCGTGGTGGGCACCGCCTGCGAAGCGGTCGACGACGCCGCCCGGCGCCGCATCACCGCCGGCGGGTGGGGCGAGCACTTCATCCATCGCACGGGCCATGGCATCGGCATCGAGGAGCACGAAGACCCCTATATCGTCGCCGGCAACGCCGAGCCCCTCCGCGCCGGGCACGCGTTCAGCATCGAACCCGGCATCTACGTCCCCGGTCGCTTCGGCTTCCGTCTTGAAGACATCGTGGTCGCCGCCGACGCCGGTCCCGAGCCCCTCAACGAGAGCGACCGCAGCCTCGTCGTCGTCGATGCCTGACCGTGCGATCATGACTGACGCGACGATGCACGACGGATCCCTCCCGAGTGGCTCGCGGTACACCGTTGCCGTCCCCCGCGAGTGGAACGGCGCGCTGCTGGTGCGCAGCCGCCCGGTGCCGGTCGGTCCTGGCGAGCCGCCGTGGGAGCCCGGTGAACCGCTGATCGGCCAGCTGCTCGAGCACGGCTACGCCGTGGCCGGCTCGGCGAACACGATCTTCTGGCCGGTCGAGCTCGTCCTGTCCGATCTCCCCTCGCTCCTCGACATCAGCGAGGGCATTCTCGGGGCGCCGCGACACACCATCGCCTTCGGTTTCTCCATCGGGGGGATCATCTCGGCCGGCGCCGTGCAGCGCTTCCCGGACCGGCTGTCCGGTGCCCTGCCGATGTGCGCCAACCTCGCTGGCGCCGTCGCCAACCACAACCGCGAGCTCGACATCGCCTTCGTGGTCAAGACCCTCCTGGCGGCGGACACCGGGCTCGCGCTGGTCGACATCACCGACGCCGAAGCCAACCTCGTGCTGGCCACGAACCTGCTGCACCAGGCGCAGGCCACGGCGGCGGGACGGGCCCGCCTGGCGCTGGCGGCGGCAGTGGGCAATGTTCCCGGGTGGCATCACCCTGCCGCCGCCGAGCCGGCGCCCGACGATTTCGAGGCGCGCCAGCGCAACCAGTTCGCCTGGTTCGAGGAGGTCGGCTTCCTCGTGTACTTCCTGGCCCGTCAGCAGGTGGAGCTCCAGGCGGGAGGGAACCCCTCCTGGAACACGGGGGTCGACTACGGGGTCCTGCTCGCCGCCTCGATCAACCGAGAGCAGGTGGAGGCGTTGTACGCGGCGGCGGCGCTGGATCTCGCCGACGACCTCGGCCGCCTGGCGGCCGCGCCTCGCATCGCCGCCGACCCGGGTGCCGTCACCTACCTCGAGCGCCACATCGTGTTCAACGGCGACCTCGGTGGCGTCCCGGTGCTGAGCGTGCACACCGACGGTGACGGGCTCGTGACCCCGGACCAGGAGCACGCCTACGCCGAGGTGGTCGGCGCCGCCGGCCACCAGGACCTCCTCCGCCAGCTTTACGTCCACCGTGGCGGACATTGCACGTTCACCTTCGCCGAGACCCTCACCGCCCTCGACGTGCTCGTCGAGCGGATCGAGAGCGGCGCCTGGCCCGCCATCGACCCCGAGACGTTGAACGCCGCCGCCGCGCGCCTGGGCGCCCACAGCAACGTGTCGGTGCGGGGCACGCCGGTGGCGGCCGGCTTCATCCCCTTCGAGCCGCCACCGTTCTCGCGCCGCTACGACGCCCGCGACATCCGCCCGACGTAATCAGCCTCGCCGTGCCGGCGCGGCTGCGCCGGGCGCCCATCCCCACCACCGGCGACCGGCTCACTCTCGGTGAGCTCCTCGA
>JBBJOU010000178.1:0-5079 GCA_037724305.1 Acidimicrobiales bacterium | reverse complement strand
GCGCCGCCGAGGCCAGGGCCGGCGCCAGCGCCGTCGACGTCAGCGTCGACGGGCCCACCACCGGCGAGATCCCGCGAGTGCGGCCGCCGCGTCCACCCGACGGCCCGGGCGACGACGGTGCGCCCACCGCCGCCGAGGCCGCGGCCGGCCGGCGCAACGCCGCCCTGGTGGGCGCCGGCATCCTCGCCTCCCGGCTGGCGGGTCTCGTCCGCGAGGTCGCCATCAGCGCCTACCTGGGTGTCGGCCTCGCCGCCGACGCCTTCAAGGCGGCGCTGCGCATCCCCAACCTGCTCCAGAACCTGCTCGGTGAGGGCGTGCTGTCGGCGTCGTTCATCCCCGTCTACGCCCGCCTCCTCGATGAGGACGACGCCGAGGCCCGCCGGGTGGCGGGCGCCGTCTTCGGCCTGCTGGCGACCGTCGCCGGGCTCGTCTCCGTGCTCGGCGTCGTGTTCGCCGAGCCGATCACCCGGACCCTGACCCCCGGCTACGAAGGCGCCCGGCTCGATCTCACCGTCGACCTCGTACGCATCATGACACCGGGCATCGCCGTACTCGTCCTCTCGGCGTGGTGCCTCGGCGTGCTCAACAGCCACCGCCGCTTCTTCCTGTCCTACGTCGCCCCGGTGCTGTGGAACGTGGCGCAGATCGGCGTGGTGGTGGCGCTCGGCGTCACCGGCGCCGGCGACCGCTCCCTGGCCGAGGGCCTGGCCTGGGGCGTCACCGCCGGCGGCGTCCTGCAACTGCTCATCCAGCTCCCCACCGTGCGTCGCGTCGGGCGCGGCATCCGCCCGTCGCTCGACGTCCGCCGGCCGGAGGTGCGCGAGGTCGGGCGCCGGTTCGTGCCGGTGTTGCTGGGTCGGGGCGTGGTGCAACTCGTCGGCTACGTCGACCTCCTCCTGGCCAGCCTGCTGGTGGTCGGCGCGGTGTCGGCGTTCACCTACGCCCAGGTGCTCTACCTCCTGCCCATCAGCCTGTTCGGGATGAGCGTGGCCGCCGCCGAGCTCCCCGAGCTGGCCCGCCTCGGCCGGGCCGGTGTCGGGCGCATGCGGGCCCGGCTCGACAGCGGACTCGGCCGCATCGCCTTCTACGTGGTCGGCGTGCAGGTGGTGTACGTGGTGGCCGGCGACCTGGTGGTCGGTGCCCTCCTGCAACGGGGCGACTTCGGCCCCGACGACACCCGCCTGGTGTGGGCCATCCTCGCCGCCTCCAGCCTGGCCCTGCTCGCCACCACCGGCTCCCGGCTGCTGCAGAACACGCTGTACGCCCTCGGCGACACCCGTACCCCGGCCGTGGTCGCCGTCGCGCGGGTGCTGGTGGCGGTGACCCTCGGCGTCGTCCTGATGTTCCAGCTCGAGCGGGTGGTGCTCGACCCCGGCGCCGCCGGTGTGTCCGTCACCGTCGACGGTGACCTCCCCGCCCCGCTCGAACCGCTGCCCCGCGAGGTGCGCGTCGACGAAGACGGCCCCAACCGCCTGGGCGTGGTCGGGCTGGCCCTCGCCTCGTCGGTCGGGGCGTGGCTCGAGCTGGGCCTGCTGCGCTCCGCGCTGCGGCGGCGGGTGGGCGCCGTCCGGGTGGGCGGCCCGCAGCGGGCCCGGGTGTTCCTCGGCGGCCTCGCCGCCGGAGTGGTCCTCCTCGCGCTGCGACCCGTCACCGGTGACCTCGGACCGCTCCCCGCCGCCGTCGTCGGCCTCGTTCCCGGCGGTCTCGCCTACCTGGCGGTCACGTGGATGCTGGGGGTCGACGAGGCCCGCCGGCTCATCGAGCGGGTGATCGGACGGGTCGGGGGTCGGGGGCCGGAAGCGATGCAATAGAGTCGCGGGCATGCTCAAGGTCCTGCGACGCTGGTGGAAGTACCTGACGGCCAAGACGGGCCAGTCGCTCGATGAGCGCGCCGACCCCAAGGTCCAGCTCGAACAGGCGATCCAGGAGGCCCAGGACCAGCACCGCCGGCTCAAGGAGCAGGCGGCCAACGTCATCGCCAACCAGAAGCAGACCGAGATGCGGCTCAACCGGTCGATGGAGGAGCTGGAGAAGCTCAACGGCAACGCCCGCCAGGCGGTGTTGATGGCCGATGAGGCCACCAAGTCGGGCGACCAGAAGAAGGCGGTCGAGTACACCTCGGCGGCCGAGAGCTTCGCCAACCGCCTCATCCAGCTCGAGGGTGAGGTCGAGGAGCTCAAGAACCTCCACCTGGCCTCGGCCCAGGCCGCCGACCAGGCCAAGAACGCCGTCTCCCAGAACTCCGCCGCCCTCCAGAAGCGGCTGTCGGAGCGCCAGCGCCTCATGGGCCAGCTCGACCAGGCCAAGATGCAGGAGCAGATGAACACGGCCATGTCGTCGCTGTCGGAGACCGTCGGCGACGACGTCCCCAGCCTCGACGAGGTCCGGGCGAAGATCGAGTCGCGCTACGCCAAAGCCAAGGGCATGTCCGAGCTCACCGAGTCCTCGGTCGAGTCCCGGATGCTCGAGATCGAGCAGGCGTCGCGCAACTCTGAGGCCCAGGGCCGGCTCGCCGAGATCAAGGCCCAGCTCGGCCTCGCCCCCGCCGCCGCCGAGCCGGCGACCGGAGAGGTCGGCAGCGCCACTGCCGACGCCGAGCCCGAACCGGGCGGCACCACCGCCTGACCCCGCTAGGGGAGGACGACGAGGTCGTCGCGGTGGACGACCTCGTGGGGGGTGCCGTCGGGGAGGTCGGGGGTGCGGCGGCCGGCGACGGCGGCGAGCACGGTCGACGACATCCGCACGATGCCCTTGGCGAACACGGCGCCGTCGGGGCCGGCCACCTCCACGGCGTCGTCGCGCTCGAAGCGGCCCTCGACACCCACCACGCCGGCCGCCAACAGCGACACCGCCCGCTCGCACAGCGCCCGGCGGGCGCCGTCGTCGACGCGCACGACACCCACCGCCGGCACGGCGAAGCCGATCCACAGCTTGCGGGCCGAGAGCCGGCCCTCGCGTGGGGTCACGACGGTGCCCACGCCGGGGGAGCCGGCCACGGCCTCGGCGAGCACGCCGGGGCGGGACGACGCGGCGATGACGGTGCGCACGCCCGACCAGGCCGCCATCTTGGCCGCCGCCACCTTGGACGCCATCCCGCCGCTGCCGCGCATCGAGCCGGTGCCGCCGGCCATCGCCTCGAGGGCGGCATCGACCTCGAGGATCTCCTCGATGAGCGACGCCGAGGGGTCGACACGGGGATCGGCGGTGAGCAGCCCAGGCGTGTCGGTGAGCAGCACGAGGACATCGGCGTGGAGCAGGTGAGCGACCAGGGCGGCGAGGCGGTCGTTGTCGCCGAAGCGGATGGCGTCGTCGGCGATGGCGTCGTTCTCGTTGATGACCGGCAGCACGCTGAGCGCCAGCAGTCGTTCCAGGGTGCCCCGGGCATGGAGGTACTGGGCCCGGATGCCGAAGTCGAGGGGGGCCAGCAGCACCTGGCCGCCGACGAGGTCGTGGCCGGCCAGGCACCGGTCGTAGACCCCCATCAGCCGTGACTGGCCCACCGCCGAAGCCGCCTGCAGGGTGCGGGCGTCGCGGGGCCGGCGGGGCCCGCCGAGGCCGAGGGCGGGGAGGCCGGCCGCCACCGCGCCGGAGGTGACCGCCACCACCTGGTGACCGTCGGCCCGCAGCCCCGCCAGCCCGTTGCAGAACGCGGCGATGGCGGCCTCGTCGGCGCCCCCCGCGGCGGCGGGGTTCGACGACGTCCCCCTCGTGGCGACGACCACCACCGCTGCGCCGACCACCCACCCCCCACGACGAACGAGCGGGTCACCACTCGTCGCCGTCGGCGTCCACGAGGAGAACCTGGTCGTCGCTCTCGTAGGTGAACTCGAAGTCGCCGACGCGCACGGTGTGGCCGTCGCCGACGCCGGCTCGCGCCAAGGCCTTGTCGACGCCCAGCGACGTCAGCCGGCCCTGGGCGTGGGCGAGGGCGCCGGGATCGTTGAGGTCGGACAGGGCGACGGCGCGGGTGGCGGCCCGGCCGAGCACCTCCCAGGTGGTCTCCCCGACCCGCTCGATGCGGAAGCCCTCGGCCACGGGGCGGTGCACGACGAACGCAGTGGGCCCGGCCTCGACGGCGCGGGCCTCGCCGACCGCGCCCGCCATGGCGCCGAGCACGGGGCGGACGCCCTCACCGGTCACGGCGGCCATGCGCAGCTCGGGCAGGCCCACCTCGACCTCGGCGTCGAGTGAGCCCGAGAGGAGATCGGCGCGCGAACCCACCACGATGCGAGGTCGTTCCAGGAGGTCGGGCTCGTAGGCGGCCAGCTCCCGCAACAGGACGCGCTCCTGCTCGGCCGGGGGCGGGTAGCCGGCCGCCTCCCAGGCCAGGTCGACGAGGACCACCAGCGCCCGGGCCCGCTCGATGTGGCGTAGGAACTGATGGCCCAGGCCACGACCCTCGCTCGCCCCCTCGATGAGGCCGGGGATATCGGCGACCACGAACTCGACCGCCCCCTCCCCCGACGCCCCGTCCGTCAGGCGCACCACGCCGAGGTTGGGCTCGAGGGTGGTGAACGGGTAGTCGGCGATCTTGGGCTTGGCCGCCGAGATGACCGAGATGAACGTGGACTTGCCCACGTTCGGGTAGCCGACCAGGGCGACGTCGGCCAGCAGCTTGAGCTCGAGGCGTAGCCACCGTTCCTCGCCCACCTCGCCCTGCTCGGCGAAGGCCGGCGCCCGGCGCTTGTTGGACAGGAACCGGGCGTTGCCCTTGCCCCCCTCGCCGCCGGTACCCGCCCGCCACCGGTCGCCGGCGGCGACCAGGTCGGCCAGCACGGTGCCGTCCTGGTCGCGCACGACGGTGCCCTCGGGTACCCGCACCTCGAGGTCGGGCGAGCTGGCGCCGTGCTTGCGCTTGCTGGACCCGTGGGTGCCGTTGCCCGCCCGGCGGTGCGGGTGGTCACGGAACCCCAGCAGCGACGCCACGTTGCGGTCGGCCACGAACCACACGTCGCCGCCGTCGCCGCCGTCGCCGCCGTCGGGCCCCCCCATGGGGACGTGCGCCTCCCGGCGGAACGACACGCAGCCAGCGCCGCCGTCGCCCGCCTTCACGTGCACCCCGGTCTCGTCGACGAAGCC
>JBBJOU010000177.1:0-5083 GCA_037724305.1 Acidimicrobiales bacterium | reverse complement strand
GGACATCGCCGTAGCCTGGCGGGCAACGCCCCCACCTGCCACACCGGAGACGATCGTGCTGTTCCGCCGAGACAAGGCCACCATGGTGAGCGCCGAGGATGCGCTGCCCGGACACGACACGCCGATGCCCGTCACCGGCCCCCACGCCGTGCTCGGCACCTCCCTCACCGGCCCGTGGCCGGACGGCACCGAGGTCATCACCGTCGCCATGGGGTGCTTCTGGGGTGCCGAGCGGATCTTCTGGCAGCTCCCGGGCGTGCACGTCACCGCCGCCGGTTACCAGGGCGGCCACACCCCCAACCCCACCTATGAGGAGACCTGCACCGGCCGCACCGGCCACACCGAGGCCGTCCTCGTCGTGTACGACCCTGTGGTCGTCGACCTCGAGGTGCTGCTCAAGGCCTTCTGGGAGAACCACGACCCCACCACCGCCAACCGTCAGGGCAACGACGCCGGCACCCAGTACCGTTCGGCGCTCTACCCCACCACCGACGAGCAGCTGGCCGTCGTCCGGGACTCCGCCGAGCGCTACCAGGCCGCCCTCCGTGGCGCCGGCTTCGGCGACATCACCACCGAGATCCGTCGGGCGGCCGAGGCCGGCCCCTTCTTCTACGCCGAGGACCATCACCAGGCGTACCTGCACAAGCACCCCGGTGGGTACTGCAACCACGGCTTCTGCCAGGTCGGCTACCACCTCGGTGCCCACGGCCAGGCGCCGGCGCAGGCCACCCTCCCCGATCCGGGCTGATCGGCGCACTCGGATCGGCGACACTGGGCCCTGACCCCGGGCGTTTAGCTCAGCTGGTAGAGCATCGGCCTTACATGCCGACGGTCGTCGGTTCGATCCCGGCAGCGCCCACCCACCCGTCACCACGACGAACCGCAGGGCATCCACGCCCCCGGTGCCCGGCCGGTCTACCTTCCGCACGACGGCGTCGACGCCCACGCTGGGCCGGAGGACGAGCGGTGGCAGTGGGCGCGACGAGCGGTCGGGGCGGCGACCGGGGCGAGCTCGCCTCGTACCGGACGGCCATCAGCGCAATACCCATGCTCGACGCCGCCGAGGAGGCGGCGCTGTCGGAGACCATCCGGCGCGGGCGGGAGGCGAGCGACGCGCTGCTCGGTGCCGGGCCCGACGACCCGGTCGAACGGAGACGACTGGAAGCGCTGGTGGTCGACGCCGTCGACGCGCGTGCCCGCTTCGTCGGCGCCAACCTGCGCCTCGTGGTGTGGGTGGCCCGTCGCTACCAGGGCACCAGCCTGCCGCTCGCCGACCTCATCCAAGAAGGCAACCTCGGGTTGCTGCGCGCAGTCGAGACCTTCGACCACCGCAAGGGGTTCACGTTCTCCACCTACGCGACGTGGTGGATACGCCAGCGCATCCGGCGGGCGCTCGCCGACACCACCCGGACGATCCGGGTGCCGGGCCACGTCGCCGAGGCCATCACCGTGCTCGCCCGGCTCTCGGCTGATCTCCTCGAACGTCTCGGACGAGAGCCGTCGCATGCTGAACTGGCGGCTGCCAGCGGGCTCGGCATCGGACGGGTGGCAGCGGCGCTGCAGGCCGACCCCGGCCTCGTGTCGCTCTCGGCGCTGTCGCGCGACGGGATCGGTGAGCTGGCGGACCGCCTGGCCGACCCCGGCGCCGAGGCACCCGACGACGTCGCCGAGCGCGCGGCGACGTCGCGCACCATCCGGGCGTCGCTCGCCCGCCTCCACGAGCGCGAGCGCGCCGTGCTCGTGCGCCGCTTCGGACTCGACGACGGCGTGCCCCGCACCCTCGAGCAGCTCGGCACGGAGCTCGCCCTCACCCGTGAAGCCGTGCGCCAGATAGAGGCCAAGGCGATGAGCAAGCTCCGCCACCCCTGCACCCCCCGCCACCTCCGCCTGGCGGGCGTGGCCACCGGCTGAGAGAGGCTCCGGAGCCTCCCGGGCTACCGCTCGCCGGCGCTCGGCAACGGCAACGAGGTGGGTGCCGACGCCGCCCGGGCCAGAGCCCGGACGGCGTCGGCGGTCTCGGCCTGGAGCTCGGGCAACGCGGTCGGGTCGAACCACCGGCACTCGGTGATCTCCGGCGACCGTGGGGCGGCGGTGTCCGCATCGACGCCGGCGGCGGGTCGGCACCGGAAGACGACATCGACACGGCGGGCCTCGGGTTCCACGACGACGGTGGGCTCGCCCACCAGCTCGATCGCCAGCCCGACTTCCTCCGCCGCCTCACGTACGGCGGCGTCTGCCGGCCCCTCGGCCCGGGCCAGCAACCCACCGGGTGTCCCCCACCGTCGCCGATACGAGTGGCGCACGAGGAGCACGGCGCCGTCGGCTCGTTCGATCACGCAGATCGAACCCACCGTGAAGCTCGGGGTGATGCGGCGCACCACGAAGCGGCGGGCCCAGGTGGGCAACCGGCGGTACACGCCGAGCAGCAGGAGATGGAGCCGGCGCATGCACGGGGAATGTACTGTGTCGCTCGATCGGCTCCGGCCGCTCGTTCAGAAACTCTGGCGGGCGGTCACGGCCTGTTCCAGGAGGGTGGGGGTGGCGGCGGCGATAGGGGTTCGCCGCGCGTCGTGGTCGAGGACCACCAGGTCGCGGCCATCGGCGTCGACGACCGGCACGCCCGCTTCGGTGCAGACGAGGAGGCCGCCGAGGTAGTCCCACGGGCCGTGGGCGCTGGGCGAGCAGTCCAGGTAGGCGTCGACGGTACCGGCCGCCACCGCGCACAGGTCGAGGGCGACGGCGCCCATGGCGCGGAACTGCTTCCATCCCAGCCATTGCGGGGGTAGCCCGGACAGCGCCACCATCGAGTCCGCCATGGCGGTGGCGCCGGAGGGAAGGGCCGGCCGGCCGTCGACGAGGGCGCCGCCGCCGCGCACCGCCTCGAAGCGCATGCCTGACGCCAGGTTCACGACGAGGGCGGCGAGGGGGCCGTCGGCGTCCACCGCGCACAGGCTGGTGGCGTACCACGGCACGCCCCGGCTGGCGTTGGTCGACCCGCCGCGGGGGTCGACCACCACGGTGACGGCGTGGTCGGGGCGGTGGCGCCCGGATTCCTCCGACAGGACCCCGACGCCGGCCCGGTCGAGCACCTCGAGGGCGGCGGCGTCGGCGGCCAGGTCGGAGCGGTACTGGCCCTCGCGGGTGCCGGCCGGGCCCCAGTTCGTGAGCGCGTCGAGGGCGACACCGACGGCAGCCGCCGCCTCGTCGAGCACGGTCAGAGCGGTCGCGGCATCCACCCGCCGACGGTACCGGTCGGGCCGGCGGCTCACCCCGCGATGGCGCGCCGGGCGCGGGCGGCGGGATCCTGGCGGTAGAAGTCGCGGAGGACGCCGTAGAGCTCGGCCACGTCGGCCTCCAGCTCGACGGGCTTGTCGAAGAACGCCTCGGTGGCGACGGCGAAGAACTCGGCCGGGTTGGTGGCGGCGTAGGTCCGCAGCAGCGGGCTCCCCTCCCCCGCTCGCAGGCGCGCCATCTCGGCGGTGCACACCCGGAACCAACGCCGGCGCGCCTCGGCGTCAGGGAGGGGCGGCGTGCCGTCGACGACGTCGTCGAGCATGTCGAGCTTGTGGGCGAACTCGTGGAGCACCACGTCGTGGCCCCGCTCGGGGTGGCGGGCGCCGACGCGGGCGGCGTCCCAGGCGATGACCACCGGACCGCGGTGGTTGGCCTGGCCGACGACGGGTCGGGGCCCGTGGCCGACGGTGCCCGCGGGACCCGTGTGGGTGCGCCCGAAGCGCATCGTGGTGGGGTGGACGATGATCGAACCGATGTCGTGGTAGCAGCCGGCATCGAGCCCGAGCACCAGCAGGGCCGCCTGGGCGGCGATCACGGTGCGGACCTCGTCGGTGAGGACGAAACCCCGGGCCGCCTCCCACCGCTTGGTCGCCACCAGGTCGGCCATGAGCTCACCCAGGCGGTCACGCTCGGTGGCGTCGAGCAGGGCCCAGTGCGCGACCCGGCCGGCCACGACGTCGCGCCAGTCGTCGGGCAGGGCCGGGCGCGCCCGACGCCGCCAGGACCTCACCGCTCCATCTCGCGTCCGGTCGCCACCGCGACCACCTCTCGTCGGGGGACGGCGCAGCTTGGCCGATCAGATCGTCCGACTGCTCGCGGGACCGGCCGGGGCCGGCGTGGCAAGGTGGGCCGGTGGCCGCCATCGACGTCGCCGGGTTCGTCACCGACATCAAGGACCACGCCGCCGACCACGGCTTCCACATCCACGACGAGCGGCACTTCGTGGAGACCTACAGCCTGCGCCAGGCCTGGGAGGTCGATCTCCACCCCGAGGAGGCGTGCGACGGCCCCGTCGACCTGCACCTCTCGCTCGAGGTCGACCCTCGGGAGCTGCTCGCCTTCGAGGACGTCGTCCTCGCCCTCGAGGGTGAGGACGACGAACCGCCCGACACCTTCACCTTCCCGCTGGTGTTCACCTGGACGCTGCCACCCCTGCCCCAGGGCCCCGACCTGCTCGTGCTGGCCACGGAGCTGGCCGGCGTGGGCGGCACCGAGTTGCCCCTCGAGGTGTCGGCCATCGACTCCTTCGCCTCGGTCACCGACGCCCCCCAGCGCAGCCTCACGATCCTCTCGCGCATCCCGGTCTCCCTGGCCCGGATCTTCGCCCAGCAGGACCAGCTGTGCGAGGTCCTCGACCGTTGCCGCGACGTCAGCCTCCACCTCGTCGAACGCGCCCCGGTCTGGCTCGACGAGGCCTGAGCCCACGGTCGCCGGCGGCGATCTCGCGTGTCGTCGCCGCTCGTGGACCTTGCTGCCGGTTCGTTTCACTCGGCGTTCCGGCTCTCGCTCGCGGAAGCTGGCGCGCGTCGGCAAGGTCAAGCGATCGGGACCGGGTTGCGCGCTGGCCGTTCGTTGTCTCCTCGGCTCGCACTGGGGCGCAAGGGACCACCGCTACGGGTGGTCGGGGGCACCCCGGTCGACACGCGCTGGCCGCACCGGGCGCAGATGGGGGCGTCGGGGGATCGGCCGGCCCCGGCCGAGGTCAGCTCGTGCCTCGCCACCCACGGGCCATGCGCCTGCGGAGCTCGACTGCCACGGCTTCATCCGCGTAGGCGGCGAAGGCGACGGG
>JBBJOU010000176.1:0-5090 GCA_037724305.1 Acidimicrobiales bacterium | reverse complement strand
GTCAGCCGAGGTCGGTGCGGGCGATCAGACGGGCGGCGACGGCGAGGTCACCGAAGGTGGTGAAGCGATCGTCGAGCGGGACACGACGCCAGAGGGCGAGCAGGAGGTCGGCGGCGGTGCCCCGCAGGGCCACGTCGCCCTTGGCGTGCTCGGGCCGGGCCCGGATCGGTCCGGTCTCCTCCGCGTCGAGCAGCCACTCGCCGGCGCCGGCGGGCAACTCGGGGTCGGTGGCGTGGAGGTGCACGGTGCCGCCGACGGGCGCTGCTCCCGCCACCGGCGTGCCGGTGAAATAGGCGAACAGCTCGGCCAGGCCGTCGGCGGCGAGCGCCGGTGGCATCGCCCAGCCCCGACCGGCGGCGTGCTCGGCGTCCCAGCGGTGAACGGCGGTCTCGTGCGCCATGCGGCGGGTGACCCAGGCGACGTCGGTCTCGCCGGGGGCCCACGACCAGACCGGCGTCGTGGGCTCGGCGGCGGTGAGGACCTGGACCAGGACGTCGACCTGGCGGCGACCCCAGGCGACGAGGTCGTCCTCGGCCGGTCGGTCGGGCGCGGCGTAGGCCGACGGTTCGGTGGCGCGGGAGTCGACGACCCAGCACCAGAAGTGGTGCACCTCGCCGACGTGCCAGGCCAGATCGGCGGCCGTCCACCCCGGGCAGGCGGCGACGGTCGCACCGCGAGGGGCGGCGGCCACGGCGTCGTCGAGGGCGGCGCCGTCGCGCCAGATGGCGCCCAGCTGCTCCGGTCGGTCGAACATCGGCCCATCATGGCAACCTCGCGGCGCCCATGAGCGCTGACGATGACGATGGCGCGAGCCGTTCCCGAGGGGGCGCCTACGACCGGGTGGCGCGGCGCCTCGGGTACCCGGCGGCGCCGCCCGGCTGGGCGCCGCCGGCCGACGGGACGCCCCGCCCCGCCGACGCGGTGGTCGACCGGTTGCTGGCCTCCCGGGCGGTCGCCGCCGTCGCCCACGGCGTCGAGCCGGCGGCCGTGCGCCGGTGGCTGGCGTTGGTCGAGGGTGAGGAGGCGCTCCTGGCCGACGAGGTCGACTACCTCGACGACGCCGCCGACGGTGTCCGGGTGGAGGACGCCGCCCGCCGCCTCGGGGTCGAGGCGGCGTGGGCGCTGGCGTGGGCGCTTGGCCTGGTCGACGTACTGGACTGGTCGACACCGGTCGGTGCGGAGGCGGCCGACATCCTGCCGTCGCCGGTGGCGCCGGGCGCGCTGCCCGAATCGCTCCTCGCGCCGGCGCTCCGTGACGACGCGACGCTGGCCGACGAGCGGGCGCTGGCGGCCCGTCTGCTCGCGGGCCTGGCCGCCGACCCCGACCTCGAGATCGGCGTCGCCCCCGGCGAGGTCGACCCCTACGTCGTCCGGGAGCGCCACCGCGCCCTCGCCTGGTTGCTCGGTGGGGAGTGGACCTCGGGCGGGTGACGGATCAGCGCCGGCGCCGGAGCCATGCTGCCTCGGCCTCGCCCAACGGCGTCGACGCCGGGCCGTCGACGAAGGGCCACAGCTCGTCGGCGATGCGGCGCCAGTTGGCGGTGGCGCCGAGCTCGCCCAGCAGCGCGTAGAGGCCCATGTTGATGCGCTGGATGATCACGAAGCTGGGGGGCAGGTTGGCCACCTTCATGATGTCGCCGAAGGGCCCGCCGGCGTCGAAGATCCGCCGCACGGACTCCGAGGCGTACGCCGGTGTCATGGTGCGGGACTCGTCGGAGAGGACGAACTCGTAGAAGTGGCCGAAGTAGGCCTCGATTCGTTCGTCGCTGAAGGGAGAGCCCTCCGGGAGCAGCCCGACCGACTCGACGATGCGGCGGAAGCCGGCGACATCGCGGTCGATGACCATGGCCTGGATCATCGAGGCGAACACCTGCAGCTCGGGGTCGGTGAAGTGCTTGACCAGCCCGAAGTCGAGGAACGTCACCTGCCCGCCCGGGCGGAACAGGTAGTTGCCGGGGTGGGGATCGCCGTTGAAGGCGCGCAGCCGGTAGAGGCTGCGGAACACGAAGCGGAACAGCGACTCGCCGGCGAGGTTGCGCTCCTCGCGGTCCCACCCGAGGGCCTCGGTGAAGCGGACGCCCTCGGCCAACTCGGTGGTGAGCACCCGGGCGCTCGACAGCTCGTCGACCACGCCGGGCACGTGGAGGAAGGGGTGGTCGCGCAGGTGGTCGGCGAACAGGCGCTGGTTGGCCGCCTCCCGCTCGTAGTCGAGCTCCTCGATCAGACGGGCCCGCAGTTCCTCGACCAGCGGTCCGGGTTCGAGGCCGGGGAACAGCATCCCCATGGCCGAGAACAGCACGCCGGCGTTGCCGAGGTCGGCCCTGATGGCGACGTCGACGCCGGGGTACTGCACCTTGACGGCCACCGCCCGCCCGTCGCGGGTCAGGGCCCGGTGGACCTGGCCGATCGAGGCCGCCGCGATCGGCACGTCGTCCCACTCGGCGAACACCCTGTCGGGCGGCGCCCCGAGCTCGCGCTCGACGACCTCGGCGGCGAGCTCGGGCGCCATGGGCGGGGCGCCGGCCTGCAGCTCGGCCAGCGCAGCGCGCACCGGTTCGGGCAGGCCTTGGTCGAGGTAGCTCGCCATCTGCCCGAGCTTCATCATGGCGCCCTTCATGTTCCCGAGCGCCGCCGCCACCTGCTCCGCCGTCCGCAACTGGAACCGGGTGTCGAGCTCGTCGCGCCGAGCGGCGCCGGCGAAGGTGCGCCGGGCCCGGTGCACGGCGTACCCGCCGCCGGTGCGCGACCCGAGGCGGGCGAGCTCGAGGCTTCGCCGGGCCCGGGAGGTGGCGGCTACCGGCCCGGCGCCGGCGCGGGCGAGGGGACGGGTGCGGAGCCGCTCGGCGACGACGAGCCCGAGGGCGACGAGACCGACGGCGCCGATGACGCGGCGGGTGGGGGAGGGCGCCACCTGCGGAGGGTAGGGGCGCGGCTCCGCCCAGGGTTCCCCGGCCCGTGGCCGACCCGTTGCCGGACGGCCACCGGGCCTCGGTACCGTGTTCGGGCGATGAGCGCCGAACCCACCACCGAAACGCCCGGCCGCCACATCGCCCGGGAGCTGGTGTTCAACCTGCGTGACCTCGGCGGCTACGCCGCCGGTGACGGGCGGGTGGTGGCCTGGCGACGGGTCCTGCGGGCCGACGGCATCCACCGCCTCGATCCCGCCGCCCTCCACGAGCTCGGCATCGCCACCGTGCTCGATCTCCGCACCCACGCCGAGGTGGACCACGCCCGGGTGCGAGCCGAGGGCATCGACTGGCACCACCTCCCGGTCCTGCGCACCACCTGGCGGGCCGAGTGGTTCACGCCCGACAGCATCCCCGAGCGGTTCCTCGCCGACCGCTACCTGGCCATGCTCGAGGAGGGGGCCGACGCCCTCGGCGCCGCCCTGCGCCTCCTGTCCGAGCCCGCCCGCACCCCGGCGGTCTTCCACTGCGCCGCCGGCAAGGACCGCACCGGCGTGCTCGCCGCCCTGCTCCTCTCCCTGCTCGGCGTCGACGACGACACCGTCGTCGCCGACTATGTCCTGTCGGCCGCCGGGATGGGGCGCATGACCGATTTCATCCGCCAGGTCAACCCGGAGCGGGCGTCGGCCATGGTCGACCAGCCCCGCGCCTTCCTGACGGCGCCGGCCGAGGCGATGCAGCTGTTCCTGGCCGACCTGCGCCACCGCCACGGTTCGGTGGCCGGGTACGCCGCCACCGTCGGTGTCACCCCCGACACCGTCGACGCCCTGCGTGACACCCTGCTCGTCGAACCGACACGCTGATCGCGACAACGCTATACTCCTGACGTGCGTGGCAACCACCTCGTCCGGGAGATGCGCAAGCGGGCCGGCCTGACCCAGCGGGTGCTGGCCGAGCGCGTCGGCACCACCCAGTCCGCCATCGCCCGCCTCGAGCGCGGCATCGGCGACCCGACTCTGGCCCGCCTGTCGGCCATCGCCGCGGCGTGCGACCTCGAGCTCCAGGTCCGCCTCGTCGACGCCGACGACCACGACTGGTCGCTCGTCGACCGCCGGGCCGGATACCACGACGACGAACGGCTGCAGCGGCTCCAGAACGCCGTGTCGTTCGTCGGCTCGTTGCGCGAGGCGGGCGAGCGGTCCCGAGGGGAACCGGCGTGATCGCCTTCGAGCCCGGTCCGGTGCTCGAGGCGCTCCAGCGCCACGGAGTCCGGTTCGTCATCATCGGAGGCTTCGCCGCGATACTTCACGGAGCGTCCTACGTCACGTTCGACATCGACATCACGCCCGATGCCCAGACCGAAAACCTGGAGCGGCTGTCGACCGCCCTGCGCGAGCTGGGGGCACGCGTGTGGTCGACGGGCATCGACGAGGGCCTGGCCTTTGACCACGACGCCGCCTCGCTCGCGCGAAGCGGGGTGTGGAACCTGGTCACACCCCACGGGCGGCTCGACATCTCGTTCGTGCCCAACGGGACCACCGGCTTCGTCGACCTCGATGCTGGCGCCGAGGAACACGTGGTGGTGGGCGTCCCGGTTCGCGTCGCCTCCCTCGCCGACATCGTGCGCTCGAAGGAGGCGGCGGGCCGCACGAAGGATCTCCTGGTGCTGCCGACCCTGCGCCGCCTGCTCGACGAGCGCTACCCGGAACGCTGAGGGTCCGGCCGCCTGACCGAGACCCGGGCCGGTCCTAGGATCCCGGGCATGACCGAGCGCAGCGAGGGCATGCCGGGCGCGCGAGCGCCAGCGAGCCGCACGGCCGATGGGGCGCGGGGGCGCAGCCCCCGGGAAGGGATGCCCCGCCTCCTCACCCTCTTCGGCGCCGGCCGCACCGCCGTCGGCGTGGCGCTCCTGGTGGCCCCGGCCGCGGCCCGGAGCGCGTTCGGTCCGGTGGCCGACCAGCCGGCGGGCAAGGCCGTGCTCCGCGCGCTCGGCGTGCGCGACGCCGCCCTCGGGGTCGGCCTCCTGCTGGCGGTGCGTGCCGGCGCGCCGGTGCGCACCTGGCTGGCGCTCGGCGCCGCCTCCGACGCCCTCGACGCCGTCGTCATGGCCACGACGCCGGCCGCCGACCTCGGCCCCGCCGCCAAGGTGGTGCTGGCGGCATCGGTCTCCGGCACGGTGACCGG
>JBBJOU010000175.1:0-5096 GCA_037724305.1 Acidimicrobiales bacterium | reverse complement strand
TGCCCGTGCGGGGGTTGGCCCGGAAGACGTCGGCGGCGTAGGCCTTGCCGTACCGACAAGGAGATGTGCTGATGGACTGGTGGATCCTCGAACTGTTGACGACGGTGTTCCTCGTCGGCCTCGCCCTGTGGCTCGGCCCCCTGATCGCACCTCGTCGATTGGGAGCTGGTGGCGGACCGACACCAGGCCGCGATCGCGTCGGCGACCCGTCCCGCCACCGTGTCGACCATCGGAAAATTGTGGCAGGGTGCGCCCGCCGTGTCACCCGGGACCGGTCCTGGGTGCGTCGGTGTGGTGGAAGACCGACGACCAAGGAGACGGGCGATGCATGACACGACGAAGACGGGACGGCGGATGCTGGGCGCGCTGGTGGCCGCCGGGATGGCGACCGGGCTGCTGGCGACGGGAGCGGCGGCCACGCCGTCGCCCCGGGGCGCCGGGCTGCTGAGCGACCTGCAGCCGGCGACCGAGGAGCCCACCGACGGCGCCCGGGCCCGGGTGCGCACCCAGGAGCGCGACGGCTCGACCAGGGTGGCCCTGCGGTTGCGGGGTCTGGATCCGGCCGCCGCCGGCAACCGCTACGGCGCCCACATCCACGTCGGGCCCTGCGTGGCCGGCAACGGCGCCCTCGCCGGTCCGCACTACAACGTCGGCGGCGGCGTGAGCGACGAGACCGAGGTCTGGCTCGACTTCACCATCGAAGCCGACGGCACCGCAAACGCGGAGACCAGGGTCCCCTTCACCATCGCTCCCGGCACGGCGCAGTCCCTGGTGATCCACGCCCAGCCGACCGACGCCACGGGCGCCGCCGGCGCCCGCATGGCCTGCCTACCGGTCGAGTTCTAACCGGGCGGGTTCCGAGAACCACGCGGGGTAGGGGGACGGCGGGTGGTGACAGAACCCGCCGACCCCCGGGTGTCCCCGCCTATTCCTCGCGGCTGACGACGACGGCGGAGCGGTTCGCCTCCAGCGCCACCTCGCCGGGCAGGCGGGGCGCCTGGACCTCCACCCGCACGGTGCCGACGCGACCCTCGTAGCGCACGACGTTCAACGCTGCGCAGTAGACGAGCAGGCGACCGAAGAAGAACAACCAGGCGAGGATGGCGAAGACCACACCGATCGAGCCGTAGAGCGCGGACGACGACGCCACCGCTCGGGGCACGTAGACGGCCCCGACCACGGTGAGCACCTGGAACCCGATGCCGCCGAGCACCGCGCCGGGGAAGTGGGCGCGCAGCGGGAGCGCCCGGGCGGTGAGGATCCGGAAGGTCCACAGGAAGAAGGCGATGTTGACGGCGATGCCGCCGACGACGTTGATGGGCCAGGCCCAACCGGGGAGGATCCGCAGGACGGCGGAGAGCACGACCGAGCCGCCGAGCAGCACGGCGGCGCCGAGCAGCCAGAGCACCCCGAACGCCTTGTCGGCGATGCCCCGGGCCTCGACCTGCCAGGCCCGGTCGACGGCGTGGCCGATGGCGCCCACCACGCCGAGCGCCGACCAGAGGGCGCCGACGAAGCCGATGATCGACGCCGTGGCGCGCTGCTCCTCGGCCGTCGCCAGGGCTTCGGTGACGGTCTCGGCGGCGGCGCCGGACAGGCCGAGGGTGTCGACCACGTCGGCGGCGAAACCGGCGTCTCCGGACGACACGAAGCCGAGCACGGCGGTCGCCACCAGCAGGAGCGGGAAGAGCGACAAGAACAGCGACAGGGTGACGGCGGCGGCCACGAACCCGCCACCGAGCTCGTCCACGCGCTTCTGCACGGCGAGCACGGCGCCGAGCCACGGCCAGCGGGCCCCGAGCGCATCGAGCCGGGCTCGCATGGGGCCAACGTACCCGAGGTGAACCGGAGCCGAACCCGACGGGGCGCTCGCGACGGGTCGGGGCCCGGCGGGGCGTCGCGGTACGGTGCCGCCGATGGCTCGGGCACCCCAGCGCAACGGTGGCGAGGGCACGCCGGGCTGGCGCCGATCCGCACCCGGCGCCCTGGCCGACATCGACCTCGAGCGAGTGCCGACCCACGTCGCCGCGGTCATGGACGGCAACGGCCGCTGGGCCAAGCAGCGGGGCCTGCGCCGCACCGACGGCCACGCCGCCGGTGAGGAGGCCCTGTTCGACGTGGTCGAGGGCGCCCTCGAGCTGGGCGTGCGCTGGCTCACCGTCTACGCCTTCTCCACCGAGAACTGGAAGCGGCCGGTCGACGAGGTCAAGTTCTTGATGGGCTTCAACGAGGGCATCCTCGTGCGTCACCGCGATCAGCTGCACGAGTGGGGGGTCCGCATCCGGTTCGTCGGACGACGTGACTGGCGGGTGCCCCGGCGGGTGCTGCGGCGCATGGACGAGTCGAGCGCGCTGACGCGCGACAACACCCGGATGACCTTCACCATCGCCTTCAACTACGGGGGGCGAGCCGAGATCGTCGACGCCGTCCGCAGCCTGGTGGCCGAGGGTGTCGCCGCCGAGAAGATCACCGAGAAGGCCATCCGCTCGCGCCTGTACGACCCCGAGATGCCGGACCCCGACGTGGTCATCCGCACCTCGGGCGAGCACCGGGTGTCGAACTTCCTGCTCTGGGAGCTGGCCTACAGCGAGCTGGTCTTCACCGACGTGCTGTGGCCCGACTTCCGACGCGACCACCTGTTCGACTCGGTGCGCGAGTACCAGCGCCGGGAGCGCCGGTTCGGCTCGATCGAGACCGACTGACGACCGCCGGGGTCCCGTCGTGCGCGGCGGCGGCCCCGTAGCCTGGGCGTGGTGGCGCTGTACCGGGAGCACGCGGTGGTGCTGCGGACCCACAAGTTGGGCGAGGCCGACCGCATCGTCGTGCTCTACACCCGGGGCCGGGGCAAGCTGCGAGCGGTCGCCAAGGGCGTGCGCAAGACCACCAGCCGGTTCGGTGCCCGCCTCGAGCCCACCGGCCACGTGGCGCTGCAGCTCTACGAAGGGCGCGAGCTCGACACCGTCACCCAGGCCGAGTCGGTCGACCAGTTCCCTCGCCTGCGCACCGACCTCGACCGTCTGGCCCGGGCCCACGCCCTTCTCGAGGCCGTCGACCAGCTCGCCCCCGAGCGCCAGCCCGACGCCCAGGTGTACGCCATGCTCCTCGGCGCTCTCCGCACCCTGGCGGTGCGCGACCACCCCCTGGTGGTGCCCGCCTTCTTCCTGAAGCTGCTGGCGCACGAGGGTTTCCGCCCGGTCACCGACGCCTGCGCCGCGTGCGGCGAGACCGACGGCCTCGCCTGGTTCGATCTCGGCGAGGGCGGCTTGCTGTGCGACGACCACCGTCGCGGTACTCCTGTCGGGCCCGAGGCCGTCGTCCTCCTCCAACTGGTCCTCGGCGGGCGCCTGGGCGAGGCGCTCAACCAGCCCGGCTCGCCCGCCGGGCGGGAGGTCGAGCTCCTGGCGACCCGCACCCTCGAGCACCACCTGGAGCGCCGCCTGCGTTCCGTCAGCGTCCTCGACCGGGGCTGACCGGCGCGTCGACGGCCGCAGTGGTCGCCGACGCGGGTATCGGCGCCCGGCCGGGTACGTCGCTGTGTTCATCCGGAGGCCTCTCGCGTGCCGTACACCCGCCGAACGTCCCACCGCTCCCGCGGCCGGTGGCGCTCTTCAGAGGACCACGACAGAGAGAGCGGATGCAGATGGCGATCGATGACCAACGACTGGGCGAGCTCATCGTCGAGTCCCAGGACCTCCAGGCGGACAGCCGCCTGGCCAGCGCACAGATCAAGCCCGACCTCGTCGAGGTCGGCCGGTCGCGCCGGGGTCGCCCGGTCGACCAGGACCAGGTGCGGGCCTACAGCACCGAGCGCCGCCGGCTGCTGCGCAACGGCGGGTTCGGCCTCGGCACCCTCGCCACCAGGGGCCTCCTCGGTACCGCCTTCGGCACCGCCGTCACCGGGATCGTGGCCGCGCCGGTCAGCGCCCAGGAGAACGTCGACGTGCAGATCCTGCAGACGGCCGCCTCGCTCGAGAACCTGGCCGTCGCCACCTACGGCGCCGCCCTGACGCTGCCGTTCTACAACGAGAACCCAGTGGTGGTCGCCTTCTCCCAGACCACGATGGAACAGCACGCCGAGCACGGCGCCGCCTTCAACGCCGCCGCCGAGGACATGGATGCCGAGCCCCAGGACGGCACCAACTCCGTCTACCAGCCCGTCGTCGACGCCGCCATGCCGACCCTGGTCGACTACCTGAGCGTGGTGAACCTGGCCGCCACCCTCGAGGAGGTGGCGGGCGACACCTACCTCGCCAACCTCTCGCTGCTCCAGGACACGGAGCTGCGGACCCTCATGGCGAGCGTGCTCGCCGTCGAGACCCAGCACCTCGCCGTGCTCCGTGCCGTCCGCGCCCTGCTCGAGGGCGGCGCCCCGCAGCTCATCGCCCTGCCGACCGACGTGGCCGCGCTGCCGCCCGCCGCCGGCAGCGTCGCGTTCCCGGAGGCCTTCTACGTCGCCGACATGGCCAGCCCGCCCGAAGAAGGAGCGCTCTGATGACCGACCTCAACATTGACGCCGGGCCCGCCGAGGCCGCGGAGGAGAAGCTCCCGTTCGGCCTCAGCCGCCGCAAGCTCTTCGTCGGAGCCGGCCTCGCCGCCGCCGCCGGTGTCGTCGCGGCCTGCGGTGACGACGACGACGGTGGCGGCGCCCTCGAGGAGGACCCGACCGACGGCGACGTCGAGATCGCCGAGTTCGCCGCCAGCCTCGAGCTCCTCGCCGTCAACACCTACGGTGCCGCCCTCGAGGCCGCCACCGCCGGCTCGCTCGGCGCCGTGCCCCCGGCCGTGGCGGAGTTCGTCACCGTCGCCATGGCCCAGCACCAGGAAGCCCTCACCGCCTGGAACGGCGTGGTCGGCGAGGACGCCACCGAGACCCCCGAGGACCTGCAGGCGACCGTCACCGAGATGTTCAGTGCCGTCACCGACGTCACCGGCGCCGCTCGCCTGGCGCTGCTGCTCGAGCAGATCGCCGCCGACACCTACCTCGACGCCATCGGCAAGTTGGAGAGCACCGCCGGCGTCGCGCTGGCCGGCTCGATCTTGCCGATCGCCCGCCAGCACCAGTCGATCCTGCTGTTCGTGCTGGGCGAGTACCCCGT
>JBBJOU010000174.1:0-5165 GCA_037724305.1 Acidimicrobiales bacterium | reverse complement strand
CTCGGACGATCGGACGGCGACGCATACTGGTCCGAGTGGGATGCATCCTCAGCTGGCCGACGGTCAAGGCCTTGTTCGCGACGTCCCGCAACACATGCGCTCTCGACGGCTGCGAACAGCAACTGACGGACCCGACCTGGCACCAGGTACAGGCCGAGATCGCCCACATTCGCGGTGAGCACCCGATGGCTGCACGTTATGACGCTTCGATGAGCCAATCGGAGCGAAGCGCGTTCGATAACATCATGCTTCTCTGTCCTAACTGTCATAGAACCGTAGATCGCCTCATGCCGGACGACTTCCCGGTGGGACGGCTGGTTGAGATGAAGCAACGGCACGAGGAACAGTGCGATATAAGATGGGCATCAGACGAGCAGCTCAATCATTTAAGTCAGCTGCTGACGTTCTCGGCCTTCGAAGAAGTCGAGCCACTCACCTCAGCAGAACCACTACCTTTTCCTGAAGTGCAGAAGAGGCAGGCGAGGCGCTATCTCTATGGTCGAAGTAGGCCAAGCTGATGCCAACCGCGCCCGTCGAGCGCCCCGTGACGACAGGACGCTCGGAAGCCGCCGACACGGCACGCCGGAAGGTGCGACGCGGCGTCACGGTTCCGTCAAGAAGCTGCAACGCGATGTCCCTCGCGCCGACGGTCTTTCGATCGGCCGGGCAGGGAAGGTGTCATCCATGCGCATCGCGTGGAGCCACCGGGACAACCACACCGCCGCCGAGGCGGCCCCTGACAGTCGGCCGACCTGGATCGACGGCGTCGGCCAGCTCCCCTCGGAGCCGCCGCGCATCGCCGCGCCACGCGCCGCCGACGCCGCTGCCACCACGCCCGCTGCCGTCCAGGCCGCCTGAGCTCCGCGCCGCCACGCGGGGGCGGCCGCTCACCGGCCTCGGACGGCGCGGGAAGGCGGCGCGCTCGTCCTAGACGAGCTCCCGGACCCGGGCCAGGAGGACGTCGAGGGCGGGGCTGTTCATGCCGCCGTGGGGGATGATGACATCCGCGTACCGCTTCGACGGTTCCACGAACTGCAGGTGGCTGGGGCGCACCGTCGTCAGGTACTGCTCGATGACGGTCGCGGGCGTGCGACCACGCTCGGCCACGTCACGTTCGAGGCGGCGGATGAAGCGCACGTCGGGATCGGTGTCGACGAACACCCTGAGGTCGTAGAGCTCGCGCAGTTCCGGCTCGTAGAGCACGAGGATGCCCTCGACCACCACGATGCGGGCCGGCGCCACCCGCACCACCTCGGCACTGCGGGTGTGACTGGCGAAGTCGTAGACGGGGACCTCGACGGCGAGACCGTCGACGAGGGCCTGCACGTGGTCGAGCAGCAGCGGCCAGTCGAAGGCGTCGGGGTGGTCGTAGTTGACGGCGGCCCGTTCGTGGGCCGGCAGGTGGTTGCGGTTGCGGTAGTACGAGTCGAGGCGGACCAGGGCCAGGCTGGCGCCGATCAAGTCGGCCAGGCGCTCGGCCACCGTCGTCTTGCCGCTCCCCGAGCCCCCGGCCACCCCGAGCAGGAAGGGGCGCGGCGCGCGGAGGTCGGTCATGGGACCGGGAGCGTAGAGCGCGGCTGCGGACTGGCGTTCGACGACCTGGATGCGGTGGCCGCAGCGATCACCGACGATCCCGGACCCGGGCGCGGAGCCAGCTACTCAGCAGCGGCGGCGACGGATCGGCATCGGGCCGCCGGCGGTTGACCTCGCCGTCCGCGAGGTACTGGACGGACAGCCGAAACCTGAACGCAACGAAGGAGACCACCATGCCCAAGCTGGATCCCGATACCGGTCAGCCTGTCAGCGACGATCCCGACCAGACCGACGACGACCTCGCCGGCGGCGACGGCGGGATGCAGGATCCCGACCGCGAGAAGGGTGAGAAGGGGCCGGACGAGCAGCAGGTCACCGGGCACTAGTAGCGCCTGCGTCGGGGGACGGGACCGCCATCGGCGGGCCCGTCCCTCAGGCGGCAGGACCGTCGACGGCGGTGTCAGCGCTCCTGGGACATCTCGTCGAGACAGCGACGGATCTCGGTGGCGCGGAAGCGACGGTGCCCGCCGAGGGTCCGGATGGCGGTGAGCTTGCCGGCTCGGGCCCAGCGGGTGACGGTCTTGGGGTTGACCCGGAACAGGGCTGCCACCTCGGAAGGGGTAAGCAACTTCTCGGGTGCGTCGAGGTCTCGCTCTTGGTCCATCGTTCTGCCTCCGTCGCGCCCGGTCGCCGGGCTTACGGGGGTCGGGGATCCGACCGCCGTGTGGCTTGAGGGTACGGTCGTCCGTTGCCGCCCGCCATGGCCCGATCGGGCCATTTCGAACCACCGGTAGTAACTAGTCATTCCGGTCGACGGCACTCGTTCCGGCCGTCGCTACGGTGCCCACCATGACGTTGACCGAGATGATCGCCGAGGCGGGTGCCGAGTCGGTGCACCTCGCTGGCGACGCCGCCACCGGGCTGCGCGCCGTGGTGGCGGTGCACTCCACCGTGCTCGGCCCGTCGCTCGGCGGGGTGCGCTTCCGTCCGTACCCCGACGAGCGGGCCGCGGTCCTCGACGCCCTCCGCCTCGCCCAGGGCATGACCTACAAGCACGCCGTCTGCGGCAACGACCAGGGCGGGGGAAAGGCGGTGATCATCGGCGACCCACGCGTCCTGCGCAGCGACGATCTCATCCGCACCTACGCCCGCTTCGTCGACGCGCTGGGTGGCCGGTACCGCACTGCGCAAGACGTGGGCACCACCCAGGCCGACATGGACGTCGCCCGCTCGGTGACGCCGTGGGTCACCGGGACGTCGGAGCACCTCGGCGGGTCGGGCGACCCGTCGCCGGCCACCGCCTGGGGGGTGCTGCACGCCCTCGGCGCCGTGTCCGAGCGGGTCTGGGGCGACGCGACGCTGGCCGGGCGCCACGTGGCCGTCGTCGGCGTGGGCAAGGTGGGAAGCGGCCTGGCCCGCCACCTTGCCGCCGCGGGGGCCCGCCTGACCCTGGCCGACGTCCGGGTCGACGTGGTGGCCGGCCTGGTCGACGAGTTGCGGGCCGGCGGCGCCGTGGTCGAGGCCGCCGACCCGGCCTCGGTGCACCGCGCCGAGAGCGACATCCTCGCCCCGTGCGCCCTCGGGGGCGGCCTGTCGGCGGCGACCATTCCGCAGCTCCGTTGCGCGGCCGTCTGCGGCGCCGCCAACAACCAACTGGCCACCGACGCCGACGCCGCGCGCCTGGCCGAGCGGGGGATCACCTACGCCCCCGACTACGTGGTGAACGCCGGCGGTGTCATCAACATCGCCGCCGAATCGGCCCCCGGCGGCTACGACCGCGCCGCCGCATTGGCCCGAGTGGCCGGCATCGGTGCCACCCTCCGTCGGGTGTTCGCCCTCGCCGACGAGCGCTCGTGCACCACCGCCGAGGCCGCCGACGCCCTCGCCGAAGCCCGCCTCGCTACGGCCCTTCGAACGAGAACCCCAGATCGGGAGCGGTGACGAGGGCGAGCACCGGGAGGCCCCGTTCGGCGGCGAGGGCGGTGACGGTGCCGCCCCGGTCGACGAGGGGGAGCAGGAGCACCGCCACCGCGCCGGCCTCGGCCACCGCGTCGACGGCCTCGAGCATGGAGACGCCGCGGGTGACGGCGTCCTCGACGATGGCGACCCGGTCGCCGGGCTCGAGGGCGCCGGCGATGCGGCCGCCGCCGCCGTGGTCCTTGGGCTCCTTGCGCACGCTGAAGGAACGCAGCGCTCGGCCGCGGGTGGCGGCGACGGCGGCGACGCCGTAGGCCATGGCGTCGGCCCCCATGGTGAGCCCGCCGAGCGCGGTGACGTCGTCGGGCAGGACGGCAAGGGCGGCGTCGGCGACCGCCAGCAGCCCCTCCGGACGGCCCGTGGTCTGCTTGGCGTCGATGAACCACGGGCTCCGCCGCCCCGACTTGAGGACGAAGTCACCGGTGCGCACGGCGTGGGCGAGGAGGTGCTCGACCAACGGTCGGCGCAGCGCATCGGGCAGAGTCGACACGCTGCGACCGTAGTGCGACCCGTCAGGCGCCGACGGGGGCGGGGCGGGGCGGGGCCGGGCGACGGGAGCGGCGGCGCAGGACCACGACGGCGAGGGCGGCGAGGACGACGAACGGGACGAAGGGCAGGAGGAAGCCGGCAACGGCCGAGGCCACCGAGGCGCCGGTCAGGAACACCTCGACGCCCTGCTCGAGCCCGCCGCCGAAGCCGGGGCGGTCCTCCGGTTCGGCCGTCACCTCGGCGGCGGGCACGGGGGGTTCGCTGAGCGAGAGGCGGATGGTGGCCAGCGCCACCTGGTCGGCCAGCACCCGCTGCTGGCCGAGGAGCGACTCGAGCTCGGCCTCGCGGCGGGCGAGCTCACCCTCGACGGTCGCCAGCTGGATCACGTCGCCGCTCTCCGCCAGGAGGTCACGCACCCGGGCCACGCTGGCCTGCCCCGACGCGATGCGGGCCTCCAGGTCGATCACCTGGTCGGTGACATCCGCGGTGTCGACCCGCTGGGCGAGCACCTCGCCGAGGGCGGCGGAGGCGTCGAGGACCTCGTCGTAGCGTTCGGTCGGCACTCGCAACACGAGCGTCGCCGAGCGTTGCGAGGCGACGGCATCCTGCTCGGCGAGGAACCCGCCCGCCACCACCGCGGCGTCGCCCGCCCGGCGGGCGGCGTCCTCGACGTCGACCACCTCGACGTCGAGCTCGGCGGTGGCGACGATCGACCGCCCGGCCTGCACGGGCAGGCCGACCGGCACCACCGGCACCGTCGAATCGCCGTCGCCCCCCGCCCCCGCCCCGGCGCCGCCTCCGTCACCGCCCTCGGCGGCCTCTTCGCTCGCCTCCCCGTCTTCGCTGCCGGTGGTGGTGGGTGCGCCGACATCGTCGGACAGCTCCTCACCGGTGTCGGCGAACGGGGAGGACGCTTCCTCCTCGTCGTCGCCGCCCGAGCAACCTCCCACGATGAGGACGGCGATCACCGTCAGGGACGCAACGAGCGACGATCGAGAGCGGGGCGCAAGCATGAGAGTCCGACGACACTCGCGCCGGAGCAGTTCCCGACGGGCGTGACGGTCCGGTGTCGCTTCCCTACTCGTCGGCGCCCTCCACCCAGGGGTCTCGGGCCGACGGCGTTCCCCAGCACGCGCTGCCGCCCCTGAGCGGAGCCTGCGGAGCGA
>JBBJOU010000173.1:0-5173 GCA_037724305.1 Acidimicrobiales bacterium | reverse complement strand
TCCGATCAGTCGGCGACCGCCTGCTCCACCAGGCGGCGGGCGATGATCTTGAGGCACAGCGTCTCGTCGGCGCCCTCGAAGATGGAGAGCACGCGGGCGTCGACGAAGTACCGGCTGACGGCGAACTCCTCGGCGTAGCCCATGCCGCCGTGGATCTGCATGGCCTCGCGGGTGACCCACTCGGCCGCCTTGCAGACGTAGGCCTTGATCATCGCCGCCTCGAGCGCACCCTCGCCCTCGGCCATCAGCGTGGCCACCACGTAGGCGAACTGGCGGGCGGCCTGGATGGTCACCGCCATGCGGCCGAGCTTCACCCGGGTCAGCTCGTAGGTGCTGATGGGGTGGCCGAAGACCACCCGGTTGCGGGCGTAGTCGAGCGCCGCCTCGTAGGCCGCCTGCATGACCCCGATGGCGCGCGCCGCGGTCTGGAGGCGGCCGTTCTCGAAGCCCGCCATCTGCAGGTAGAAGCCCCGGCCCCGCCCGTCCTCGCCGCCGACCAGGCAGTCGTCGTCGACCAGCCAGTCCTCGAAGGCGATCTCGTAGGAGTGCATGCCCCGGTAACCGATGGTGTCGATGGGGCGGCCCTCCATGCGACCGCCGCCGGGCTGGTGCAGCACGAAGCCGTGCCCGTCGCCGCGCTCCTTGGGCACCACGAACAGCGACAGGCCCCGGTGGGCCAACGACCGGTCGGCCTCGGTGCGGGCGAGCAGCATGAGCACGTCGGCCCGGGCGCCGAGGGTGCACCACGTCTTGACCCCGTTGATCGCCCAGCCGTGACCGTCAGCGTCATGGTCTCCTCCTCCGGAGACACGAGTCGCGGTGGTCGAGATGGCGGCGACGTCGGAGCCGAAGTCGGGCTCGGTGACGGCGACGGCGTTCATGACCTCGGCCGTGGCCAGACGGGGGAGCCAGTGCTGCTTCTGCTCCTCGGTGCCGCCCTTGAGCAATGCCCGGGCGAGGATCTCGGGCCGGGTGATCAGCGACCCGCCCGCCGCCAGGGAGCCGCGCGAGAGCTCCTCGGTGGCCACGACCATGCCGATGTACTCCGACGCACCGCCGGTGCCGTAGCCGCCGTACGCCTCGGGGATCGACAGCCCGAAGGCGCCCATCTCGGCCAGGCCGGTGATGATGTCCTCGCCGATGTCGGCGTTGTGGCGGTGGATGTGCTCGGCGGCGCCGGCCAGTTCCTTGTCGGCGAAGCGGCGGAACGTGTCCTGGACCAGCTCGAAGTCCGCGTCGAGGTGGCGGGGGCCGGGCTCCTCGGCGAGGCCGGCCAGCACCGCCGGGTCGCGCCCGGCGGCGACGAAGGCTCGGCAGTCGTCGAGCGCATCTGCCTCGACCCCCCATCGGGCTTCCCGCCCGAACAGCTTGGTGGCGAGCTCGGCCACGGCGTCGGCCACGAAGGCGCACGTGATGCGGGCCTCGACGTCGCCCGTGGCGCCGTAGTCGAGCAGGGCCCGGGCGGTCGCCATCGCGGCGCCGGCGTGGGCGAGGTCGTAGGCCAGCACCTGGTCGGCGTCGGGCCCCCCACCGGCGGCCAGGGCCCGGGTCCCGGCCCGCACGACCTCCCCGGCGATGTCGACGACCGAGGCGGCGGCATCGAGGTCGGCGGCGACGGTGGTCATGCCCGTCGAGGTTACCGACCGGTCACCGGCCCCCGCACGGTGGCCCGGGTGATCGTTCCCCGACGTGAGAGCCGGGGACGAGCGCGGCGTTCCTATGCTCGACACGGTGACGATCCACGACCGACCCTTCGGTCGCCACCTCGAGGACTTCACGGTGGGCGACATCTACCGCCACTGGCCGGGCAAGACCGTCACCGAGGCCGACGACCACCTGTTCTGCATGATCACCATGAACCACCACCCGGTGCACACCAACGCCTGGTTCGCCGAGCACGAGTCGCCCCACGGGCAGAACCTGGTGGTGGGCAACCTCGTCTACTCACTCGTGCTGGGCATGAGCGTCCCCGACGTCAGCGGGTCGGCCATCGCCAACCTCGAGGTCGAGTCGCTCAAGCACGCGAGGCCGACCTACCACGGCGACACGATCTACGCCGAGACGAGGGTGATCGACACCCGGCCCACGTCGAAGGGCGATCGCGGCATCGTGACGGTCGAGACCAAGGGCATCAACCAACGGGGTGAGGAGGTCTGCTTCTTCCGCCGCAAGGTGATGGTGTGGGCACGCGCCGCCGCCCCCGCGCGCGGCCGCCCCTACGACAGCGACGCCATCTGGGACGAGGGCTGAGCCGCCGTGCTCCGGGGCTGGCGAAGAACGGTCACGACGTTGACCGTCGTCGTCCTCGGCGCCAACCTGGCCGTGGTCGTCGTGATCGGGGGTGAGGTGCTGCTCGCCGGCCGTGGGGGCGAGCGCCTGCCCGACACGGTGGCCGGGATCGACGGTGTGGTCGGCACGCCGGTCCCGGGCGTGGAACCGGTCCGCGTGGTCTGGCTGGGCGACTCCACCGCCGCCGGCGTTGGCGCCGACGGGCCCGAGGGCACCGTCGCCCGCCGGGTCGCCACCGCCATGGCCGCGACCGGGGGACGCCCGGTCGAGGTGTCGGTGCTGGCCACCTCCGGAGCGCAGGTGGCCGACGTGCGCGACCGCCAAGTGCCCCGTCTGATGGAGGGTGGCGCCCCCCGGCCCGACGTCGGCTTCATCAGCGTGGGCGCCAACGACACCACCCACCTCATCGGCACCGACCGGTTCGGCGCCACCTACGCCGACGTGCTCGACGGGCTGCGCGAACTCCTGGCCCCCGGGGGCCGCGTCGTGCTGCTGGGCGTGCCCGCCATGGGCACGATCCCCCGGTTCCTCGAGCCGCTACGGACGCTGGCCGGCGTCCGCGGCGAGCGCCTCGACGACGAGGTGGCGGCGCTCGCCACCGAGCGGGGCCTCACCTATGTCGACATCGCCGGCGAGACCGGCGCCGCGTTCAGTGAGTCGCCCGACACCACCTACGCCGCCGACGACTATCACCCCTCCGACGCCGGCTACGCGCTGTGGGCCGACGCCGTGGTGGACGCCCTGGCCGAGCCGCCGCGACCGCCGACTCCGACCTGAGCGGGTCATGGACGACGCTCGCCTGAGCACGCTGCGGGCCGACCTGCTGGCGTGGTGGGACGGGAACGGGCGCCACGAACTGCCGTGGCGGCTGACCCGTGACCCGTGGGCGGTGTTGGTCAGCGAGCTCATGCTGCAGCAGACCCAGGTGGCGCGCGTCGTCGAACGGTGGCCCGCGTTCGTCGAGCGCTTCCCGACAGCGACGGCGTGCGCGGCGGCGCCGGTGGGCGACGCGGTGCGGGCGTGGGCCGGCCTCGGCTACAACCGCCGGGCGGTCAACCTCCACCGCTGCGCATCGATCGTCGTCGAACGCCACGGCGGCGAGCTGCCCGAGGATCTCGGCGCCCTCCTCGCCCTGCCCGGCATCGGCCCCTACACGGCGCGAGCCGTGCTCGTCTTCGCCAATGGGCGCGACTTCGGCCTGGTCGACACCACCGCCGGGCGGTTCCTCGCCCGCGCCGTCGCCGGGCGGCCGCTGGCGGACGGTGAGGCCCAAGCGGTGGCGGACGCCATGGTGGCGCCGGGTGCGGGGTATGCGTGGGGTTCGGCCGTCTTCGACGTCGCCGCCCTGGTGTGCACCCGGCGGGCGCCCCGTTGTGCCGACTGCCCGCTCCTCCGGTCGTGCGCGTGGGCGACGGCCGGCTGGCCGGCGCCGGACCCGGTGGCGGGCTCGGCCGGGGTGAGCGGCGGCCAGTCGCCCTTCAACGGCAGCGACCGCCAGGGCCGCGGCGCACTGGTGGCGGCCTTGCGCGCCGGTCCGGTCCCGGCCGCCGTGCTGGCCGCCGCCTGCGGGTGGCCCACGGACCCCCATCGTGCCGGGCGCATCGCCGCCGGGCTGGTGGCCGACGGCCTCGCCGTCGCCGACCCCACCACCGGCACCCTCCACCTGCCGTGAGCCACGACCCCGACGCCACCCAGTTCGGGAGGGGGCAGGGCTGTGCCCCCGGTCGCCGGGGGTAGGCCGCTGCTGTCAACGGCGGCTGTAGGACTACCGTCGACGCGTCCATGAGGGAGCAGCAGTGCTGACCGTGACGTTCTGGGGAGTACGGGGCTCGACCCCGTGTCCCGAGGAGGGCAAGCGGCGCTACGGCGGTAACACCAGCTGCGTGGCGCTGGAGGCCCCGGGAAGCGATCCGATCCTGCTTGACCTCGGAACCGGCCTGCGGGCCTACGGGGCCACCCAGCCCGCGGACGGCTCCTTCCGGGGCCACGCCCTGGTCACCCACCTGCACTTCGACCACGTGCAGGGACTCCCGTTCTTCGCCTGCGCCGACCGACCGGGCGCCCGCTTCGACATCTACGCCCCCGTGCAACCGGGCGGCCAGACGCTCCGCGACGCCGTCGCCGATTTCATCCGCCCGCCGTACTTCCCGGTGTGCTGCACCGAGCTCCGGGGCGACTACCGCTTCCACGGCGTAGGCGACACCGACCTCGTGGTCGGCGACGCCAAGGTCACCGTGCGCACGGTGCCCCATGTCGGCGACACCAACGGCTACCGGGTCGAGCTGGGCGGGGCGAGCGTCGCGTACGTCTCCGACCACCAGCAGCCCGTCGACCCCGGCGCCGACGTATCCGCCGGCGTGCTCGAACTGGCCGACGGGGCCGACCTGCTCATCCACGACGCCCAGTACACGAGCGCCGAGTTCGCCGAGAAGTCCCACTGGGGCCACTGCACCGTCGAGTACGCCGTCGAGGTCGCCCGCCGCGCCGGGGCCCGGCGCCTGGCCCTGTTCCACCACGACCCCGGCCATGACGACGACGCCGTCGACGCCGTCCTCGCCGACGCCCGGGCCGCCGCCGAGGGCTCCGGCATCGAGGTGCTCGCCGCGGCCGAGGGTCTCACCGTCGCGCTGGCCGACGTCGCTCCCGACCCCTGGCTCGAGCTCGACCACTGACCGCCTTCTCCTCGGTGGCCAGCCCCGGTCACGGCTGTCCAGGCCGGAGAACAGGCGCGGGTAGGTTCGACGGTGTGACGTCCGAGCAGCCCGGCGGTTCTGCGATCGACGCCACGTACTTCCGGTCGGTGCTGGGGGGGTACCCGACGGGGGTGGTGGTGGTGACCGCCGATACGACTGACGGGCCGGTGGGGTTGGCGATCGGGACGTTC
>JBBJOU010000172.1:0-5180 GCA_037724305.1 Acidimicrobiales bacterium | reverse complement strand
CGGGACCAGGCCGAACCCCTCGTCCCGGGAGGGGTGGACCACCGCCCGGGCCCCCGCCATGAGGGCGGGCAGGTCGCCGCCGGGCACGAACCCGGCCTGGCGGACCCGGGGCCCGAGGGCGTCGAGGGCGTCGAGGGTCGGTCCGGCCCCAGGCCCCGGCGGGCCCACCACCAGGAGCTCCGGGCCGTCGGCGTCGCCCGCAGGGGGCCGGCGCCGGAGGGCCTCGACGACGATCCCGAGGTTCTTGCGGGGGATGATGCCGCCCACGGCGAGGAGGTACCGGCCGTCCTCGACACCGTGGCGGGCCAGGACGGCCACCCGCTCTGCGGCCCCACCGGGGCCGACGGGGGCATCGTGGAACTCGGCGGCCACACCGTCGGGCACGACCCGGATGCGGTCCCGGGCGATCCCGGCTGCCACCGCGGCGTCGGCCATGGCCTCGACGGCCATGATCACGGGGCCGCCATCGGCCCCGGTCTGGCGGAGGGCCCGCCCGCCCGCCCAGGCCTCGACCCGGCCGCCCCAGCCGGGCCGGTCGAGGTACCAGGTGTCGTGGATCGACCAGACCCGCGGGGCGCCGGTGGGGATGGGGGTGAAGGGGCTGAGGACGTGGACCAGGTCGGGGTGGACGCCCAGCCGCTCCAGGGTCGGTCGGCCACGGACGGTCCAGCCCAGGTGGGTGCGGCGCCGGCTCCGCCCCAGGGTCGTGGCCGTGACGCCGGGCGGCAGCCAGGTGACGGTCTCGGTCTCGGGGGTGGCGGCCACGCCGACGGTCCAGCCGGCGGCGGGCCCCTGGGCGGCCAGGGCGGTGGTCAGCTCCCGGACGTAGCGCCCGATGCCGGTGGCGTCCGGGGCGTCGAGGCGGTGCGCCACCAGGAGAGCCTGCACGAGGACGGGACCTTAGTCGTCCCACCGATCCGGTCCCACCCCGGTCCGACTCCGGCCGAGCCCGTGGCGGGGGCGATCCTGGGTGTACCCGGGATCGTCCCGGTGCGCCGGGAGGTGGCGGGCGTCAGCGGGGGAGGAGGGCGGCGTAGCGGCGGGCCCAGGCGGCGGCGTGGTCGGCCTCGGTGGGACCGGCGAGGGCGGCGAGCCGGCCGGCGGTGGCGAGACGGGCGGCCTCATCGCGGTCGGCGAGCAGCCGGTCGATGACGGCCGCCAGGGCGGCGGGGTCCTCGGGGGGGACGACGAGCCCGGTCCGGCCCGGGTCGACCCGCTCCCGCAGGCCGGCCACGTCGGTGACCACCGTGGGGAGGCCCGCGGCCAGGGCGTCGACGACGGCCAGCCCGTAGGACTCCGAGCGCGACGGTTGGACGTACACCCAGGCGTCGGCCACGGCGGCGACCGGATCGTCGGCCCAGCCGGCCAGCACGACCCGGTCGTCGAGGTGGTGGCGGGCGATGCGCGCCCGGAGGGCGACCACGTCGGGTTGGTCGTCGGCCGGGCCCACGCCCACGATGCGGAGGGTGACGTCGGGCCGGGCCAGCCGGGCCACGGCGTCGACCAGGACGTCGAGGCCCTTCTCGGGGTGGGCCCGGGCCACGGTGGCCACCACCGGCGCCGGTGCCGGCGAGCCGGGAGGGCGGGCGCGCGCGGTGTCGGCGATCGGGGGTGGCTCGACGTCGACCCGCCGGCCCAGACCGGCCATCTCCCGGCGCGACGACTCCGACATCACCACGACCCGGCGGGCCAGCACCGCCCCCGCCCGGTTGACCACCTCCCAGCGCGACGTGACGTGGAGCTGCCAGACCAGCGGTCGTCGGGCCGCCCGGGCCGCCGGACCGGCGAGGAGGAGGCCGCGCGGGTCGAGGGCGTGGACCACGTCGACCTCGGCTAGGACCCGGCGCACCCGGCGCCCGTAGCCGGGGAGGGCGGCCACCGCCCGGGCCGCGTCTGTCCCTCGCAGGGCGACCTGCCCGTAGCGGCGGAGGGCCGGGGGCGCCTCGACCACCTCGACGGCGATGCCCGCGGCGGCGAAGCCGTCGGCCGCCGGACCGTCGGAAGGCAGCACCACCACGCCCTCCCACCCGTGGTCGGGCAGGTGGCGGAGCAGCGACAGGGTGACCTGGTGGGCCCCGGCCGCCAGGTGCGGGTAGCCCTCGACCACCGCCACCCGCCGCACGCCGCTCATCGGGCCTGGAGATCGGGGGGGACGCCGGCGCCGGCGACCACGGAGCGGTAGAGCGCGGCGGTGCGGGCGCCGGCGCGCGCGGCGGTGCGTTCGGCCTCGACCCAGGCCCGGCCGGCGGCCCCCATGGCGGTGCGGCGTCCGGGGTCGGTGGCCAGGGAGACCAGAGCGTCGGACAGGGCCCCGATGTCGCCCTCGTCGACGAGGATGCCGGAGTCGGGGCCGACGCCGTCGGGGATGCCTCCACTGCGGGTGGTGATCACCGGGACCCCGGCGCCCTGGGCCTCGACGTTGACCACCAGGAGGGTCTCGGCGTCGCCGTCGTCGGCCACCTTGCTCGGTGTGAGGACGACGTCGGCGTCGGCGAAGGCGGCCAGCACAGCGGCCCGGTCGGTCCCGTCGCCCAGCGTGACCCGGTCGCCCAGCGGGGCGGCGGCGGCCTCGACCGCGCCCCGCAACGGGCCCGACCCCAGCACCGTCAGCTCGACGTCGGCGCCCCGATCGACGGCGCCGGCCACCGCCCGCACGGCATCGACCGGGCCCTTCTTCTCGACCAGCCGCCCCACGAAGAGGATCCGGACCGGACCGGGGCGGCGGGTGGCCGGCGGCGCCGGCAGCTCGGACGGCTCGACGCCGGCGGGGATCACCGCCACCCGCGAGCGATCGACACCGGAGGCGACCACCTCGGCGGCGAACGCCTGGGACAGGACGACCACCGCGTCGGCGTGCCCGATGACGTCGAGGCCGGGTGCGCCGCCGCGCAGCTCGACGAGCAGGTCGTGACCGTAGAGCGACACCACCAGCGGCCGCCGGGCCAGCCGGGCGAGGCGGTCGGCCAGCAGCAGCTCGTGGGCGAAGTGGGCATGCACCACCCCCGCCCGGCTGCGGGCGGTCACGGCGGCGCCGAGGGCGACGCCGAGCTTGCCGGCCAGCGCGGTCGGCAGCCGGTCAGTCAGTCGCCCGATCCGCACGACCCGGGGGTCGAGGCCGAGGGTGGTCGGCGGCGTGGGGTCGGTGGTCCGGCACAGGATCGTCGCCGGCCCCGGCGTGCGGCGCACGGTCGTCCGAACGAACGTGTGGGACGCGACGCCCCAGGTGTGGAGGACGTGCAGCACCGGGACCGGCCGGGTCGGGTGGCGCATGCGGGAACCTTCGCACAGCCCCGCCCGGCGTGGTGGACTCCCGGCCGTGAACGAGCGACCTCGAGCATCGGTGGTGGTGGCCACCCGCAACCGCAGCCACCTGCTGCCCCGGCTGGTCGCCGCCCTCGAGGGCCAGGAGGGGGCGCCGCCGTTCGAGGTGATCGTCGTCGACGACGCCAGCACCGACGCCACCCCGTCGGTCCTGGCCGCCCTGGGGCAGGCCACGACGCTCCCGCTGCGGGTCGAGCGCCAGGCCGTGCGGGGCGGCCAGTCGGCCGGCCGCAACCGAGGCTGGCGGGCGGCTCGGGGCGACCTGGTCCTCTTCACCGACGACGACTGCGTGCCCCGCCCCCGGTGGGTGGCGGGGCTGGCCGGGGCGCTGGCCGACGTCGACCTGGCCCAGGGTCGGACGATCCCGGCCCCCGACCAGGCGGCCAACGGGGGTCCCTTCTCCCGGACCCTCGAGGTCACCGAGGCCAACGGCACCTATGCGACCTGCAACATGGGCTACCGGCGGGCGTGGCTGGAGCGGGTGGGCGGGTTCGACGGCCGCTACCGCCACCTCGCGGGCGAGGACACCGACCTGGCCCTGCGCTGCACGGAGGTGGGGGCCACCTTCGCGTTCGCCCCCGAGGCGACCGTCGAGCACGACGTGCGGCCGTCGAGCTTCTCCGCCGCCCTGAAGGGGACGTGGCGCTGGCAGACACTCCCGATCACGCTCGCCCGCCACCCTGGCCTGGCCGACGCCTTCCACGGGCCCCACGTCTGGCGGGAGTCCCACCTGCCCACCGCCCCTGCGGTGGCAGGTTTCTTCGCCGGCCTGGTGCTCCTGGCCGGGCGCCGGCCCCGCCTCGCCGTCGCGGTCGCCGTGTCCGGCGGCCTGCCCTACGCCTCCTACCGCCTCCGCCGGGCGCCGGTCACCCTCGACAAGCCCCGCCGCATCGCACTCCTGCCGGCCATCTTCGTGGTCGACGCAGCCGAGGTCCTCGTCCTCCTCGCCGGCTCGATCCGGGCCCGCCGCCTCCTCCTGTGACCGGCGGCGGGGAGCGCTACAGGCGGTCGGTGCGGGCGTAGAGGTCGACCAGGAGGGGGGTGATGGTGGCGTCCCAGTCGTAGCGCTCGGCCAGGGCCCGGCAGGCGGCGACCGTGTCGGGGTCCTTGGCCATGGCGAGGGCCTGGTCGAGGCTCCGGGCCAGCTCCTCGGCGGTGAAGGGCTCGGTCCGGCGCCCGGTCGCCGGGGTGACCAGCTCGCTCGGGGCGCCGGCATCGCCGACCACGACCGGTGTCCCGGAGGCCAGCGACTCCACGATCACCAGCCCGAAGCTGTCCCACTGGGTGGGCAGGCACGTCACCCAGGACCGGGCGTAGCGGTCGGCCTGGCCGTCGGGGTCGCCGAGCGGCAGCACCGCGACGTGGCCGCGGGCCCGGGCCGGGGCGGCGTCGAGGAGGGGGCCGACGTCACCCGGCCCGCTCAGGTGCAGCCGGACGTCGGGCCGGGTCTGGGCCAGCAGGGCGACCGCCTCCAGCAGGAGGGCGACGTGCTTCTCGGGCCGGTCGAGGGCACCGGAGAAGAGGATCGTCGGCTGCTCGTGCCGTTCCTGCGGGACGAAGTCGGCGGTGCGCACCCCGCCGGGGACGACGGTGCCGGCCCGGCCGAAGTCGCGCTCGAGCATCCGGCGGGAGAACTCCGACATGCAGGCGTAGACGTCCACGTCGGCCACGACCCGCAGGCGGGTCCGGGCGTCGGGGCTGGCCTCGACCTTGTCCCGGTACGGGTTGCCCAGGTCCTCGTAGACCGTGCGGTGCGGCCGGCGGCCGACCAGCCGGCGCAGGCGGGCGGCGCGGATGGCGGAGACGGCGTCGCCGGGCATCAGGGAGTGGACGGCGTCGAAGTCGCCCCGGGCCAGCGG
>JBBJOU010000171.1:0-5193 GCA_037724305.1 Acidimicrobiales bacterium | reverse complement strand
CAGAAGTTGACGCCGCCCGAGCCCGCCGAGGAGGTGCCGATCAAGCCCACGGTCTCATCGCGGGCGCTGAACGTGCCCAACGCGGTGACGATCGTCCGCCTGGCCTGCCTCCCGTTGTTCCTGTGGCTGCTGTTCGGGCGCGACAACCGGGCGGCGGCAGCCGGCCTCCTGGGCGCGCTGGGCGCCACCGACTGGGTCGACGGCTACATCGCCCGCCGCTGGCATCAGGTCACCGAGCTCGGCAAGGTGCTCGACCCGGTGGCCGACCGCCTGCTGTTCTTCGTGGGGGCGGGCGCCATCCTCGTCGACGGCTCGGTGCCGCTCTGGTTCGCCGTCGCTGTGCTCGCCCGGGAGGCGCTCGTGGCCGCCGCCACCCTGACCCTCGCCGCGCTCGGCGCCCGTCGCATCGACGTCACCTGGGTGGGCAAGGCCGGCACGTTCGGCCTGATGGTGGCGTTCCCGATGTTCCTGGCGTCGGCCAGCACGGTGTCGTGGCGCGACGTCGCCGAGGTGTTGGCCTACCTCGCCGGCATCCCCGGCCTGGTCCTCAGCTGGTACTCGGCCGCCACCTACGTCCCCATCGCCCGGGCGGCACTCGCCGACGGACGGGCGGCGCGACACGTCCGCACCGGGTCCGACCCATGAAGGCCGTGATCATGGCCGGCGGGGAGGGAAGTCGACTGCGGCCGCTCACGTCGAACCAGCCCAAGCCGATGATGCCGCTCGCCAACCGGCCGATGATGGAGCACATCGTCGACCTGTTGCGCCGCCACGGGGTCGACGAGATCGTGGTCACCCTCGCCTTCATGCCCAACGCCATCCGCACCTACTTCGGCGACGGGCGCGAGTTCGGGGTGAGGATGGTCTATGCCACCGAGGAGCAGCCCCTCGGCACGGCGGGATCGGTCCGCAACGCCATGGACCGCCTTGACGAGCGCTTCCTCGTCATCTCCGGCGACGTCCTCACCGACATCGACCTGTCGCGGGTCATGCGCGTCCACGAGGAGCAAGAGGCGACGGCCACCATCGCCCTGGTCCGGGTCGACGACCCGCTCGAGTTCGGCATCGTCATCACCCGCGACGACGGGACCATCGAGCGCTTCCTCGAGAAGCCCACGTGGGGCGAGGTGTTCAGCGACACCATCAACACCGGCATCTTCGTGCTGGAGCCCGAGATCTTCGACTTCATCCCCGCCGACCGCCCGGTCGACTTCTCGAGCGAGGTGTTCCCCGCGCTGCTGGGGGCGGGCAAGCCCATGTACGGCGCCGTCGCCGAGGGGTACTGGGAGGACGTGGGCACCCTCGAGGCCTACGTGCGGGCCCACAAGGACGTCCTCGACGGCAAGGTCGTCGTCGACGTGCCCGGGTTCCGGCTCGAGGACGGGGTGTGGCTGGGCGAGGGCGCCGAGATCCACCCCGACGCGACCGTCGAGGGACCGTCGATCATCGGCGACTCGTGCCGGGTCGAGGCCGGCGCCCGCCTCGGCACCTACACCGTGCTCGGCGACAACGTGCGGGTGCGCGCCGGTGCCGACCTCGAGCGGGTGGTCGTCCACGACAACTGCTACCTCGGCAACGGGGTCCGCCTCCGGGGCGTCACCATCGGCCGGGCGTGCGACCTGCGGGCCAACGTGCGTTGCGACGAGGGCGCCGTCCTCGGCGACGAGTGCTTCATCGGCGAGGACGCCGTGGTCGGCTCGGGCGTCAAGGTCTACCCGTTCAAGACCGTCGAGGCGGGGGCGGTGGTCAACTCCTCGATCGTGTGGGAGTCGCGGGGCGCCCGCAGCCTGTTCGGGCGCGACGGCGTCGCCGGCCTGGCCAACGTCGACATCAGCCCGGAGCTGGCGGTGCGCCTGGCCATGGCGCTGGGCACCTCGCTCAAGAAGGGCGCCACCGTCGTCACCTCCCGTGATCCGTCGCGCTCGTCACGCATGCTGAAGCGGGCGATGATGTCGGGCCTCAACGCCTGCGGCGTGAACGTGCTCGACCTCGAGGTGGCGTCGGTGCCGGTGACCCGGTTCATCGCCCGCCAGCCCAACGCCACCGCCGGGTTGACCATCCGCCTGGTCGAGGGCGACCCCCAGTCGGTGGTCATCCGCTTCTTCGACGACAGCGGCCTCGACCTGGCCGAGACCGCCCAGCGCAAGATCGAGCGGCTCCACAACCGCGAGGACTTCCGGCGGGTCTTCCCCGGTGAGATCGGCGACATCGGCTTCCCGCCCCGGGCGCTCGAGCAGTACACCGCGGCGTTGGAGGCCACGGTCGACACCATGCTGGTGCAGGAGGCCGGGTTCAAGATCGTCGTCGACTACGGCTACGGCTCGACGTCGTTCGTGATGCCCAACGTGCTGTCGAAGGTCGGCGCCGACGTCCTGGCGGTGAACCCGTACGCCTCGACCGGCGGGTCGATGGCGTATGACGGACCGACCCATGCCGAGGGCGTCGCCGCCCTGGTGCGGGCGTCGGGTGCCCACCTCGGCGCGGTGATCGACCCCGACGGCGAGCACCTGATCCTGGTCGACGACACCGGGCACGTCCTCACCCACACCGAGTCGCTGTTGGCGCTGCTGACCTTGATCGGCGACCACCTCCTCGGCGACCAGGTGGCGCTGCCGGTGGCCACGACCCGCCACGCCGAGACCATTCTCTCCGCCCACGGGGTCGGGGTGCGGTGGACCAAGTTGGCCACGCCGGCCCTGATGGCCGCCGCCACCGAGCCGGGAGTGGGCTTCGCCGCCAGCCTCGACGGCGGCTACATCCTCCCCGGCTTCCTCCCCGCCTTCGACGCCGCCGCCACCGCGGTCAAGACTCTCGAGCTCCTGGCCCGGACCGGCCGCCGCCTGTCGGACGTGGTGGCCGACCTCCCGACGGTGTACATCGCCCACGAGACGGTGGTGACGCCGTGGGAGCAGAAGGGCACGGTGATGCGCAGTCTGGTCGAGATCGCCAAGGGCCAGACGGTCGAGCTCGTCGACGGCGTCCGGATCGGGCGCGACGACGGCTGGGTCCTGGCCCTTCCCGATCCCGAGCAGCCCATCTCCAACGTCTGGGCCGAGGGCACCACCGACGACGAGGCCCGCCACCTCGCCGAGGAGTACGCCGGCCACATCCGCGCCATGCTCAAGTAGACGCTGCGGTTGGCCTTTGCCCCATCGCCGCGTCTATGTGAGCGTGGTCGCGCGTACAAGGGTGAAGCGGGGGTCGAGGGTTCGGAGGTCGAGAGGTGAGCAAGCGGCTACCCTGACGGCCATGGACGTGCCCGACGAGCTGCGGTACTCGAACGACCACGAATGGGTCCGCGTCGAAGCCGACGGCCGGGTCCGCGTCGGCATCACCGACTATGCCCAGGAGGCCCTGGGTGACGTGGTGTTCGTCCAGGTGCCGGAGGTCGGCGCCACCCTGAGCGGTGGCGACCAGGCCTCCGAGGTGGAGTCGACCAAGTCGGTCTCCGACGTGTACGCGCCGGTCACCGGCACCGTGGTCGACGTCAACACCGAGCTGGCCGACTCGCCGCAGCGGATCAACGAGGACCCCTACGGCGCCGGCTGGATCTACGTGCTCGAGCCGGCCGAACCCGCCGAGGTCGACGTCCTCCTCGACGCCGCCGCCTACCGCGCGCTGGTCGAGAAGTAGGGGGCCGTGGCCGACGTCTTCTGCACCAACTGCGGGCACAAGAACCCGCTGGGCGCCAACTTCTGCGCGTCGTGCGGGCAGACCCTGGCCCAGGACGGCGACAACACGACGGTGACCTTCGCCCTCGACGCCCCGGCGCCGGAGAGTGGGGAGCACGACCTCGCCTTCGACCTTGACGAGATCCCACCCGGCGCCGGCCTGTTGGTCATCACCAAGGGCTCGATCGCCGGCACCCGGTTGGCGGTGACCAAAGACGTCACCACCGCCGGGCGCCATCCCGAGAGCGATCTCTTCCTCGACGACATCACCGTGTCGCGGCGCCACGCCGAGCTCGCCCGGACGGCCGACGGCTTCGTGGTGCGCGACGCCGGTTCGCTCAACGGCACCTATCTCAACCGTCAGCGGGTCGAGGAAGCACCGTTGCACAACGGCGACGAGGTGCAGGTGGGCAAGTTCAAGCTCGTCTTCTTCGCCGGCCCTCCGGCTCCCTGACCGTGGCCCCGGCCGGTGCTGCCCGGCGCGCCCCGACCCGGTCGCGCCTCGGGTGCAGGGCCTGAGCGCGGTGGCGGAGCGCGCCCATCTGGCGATCGGCGAGGTGTTGGGTCTCCTCCAGGAGGAGTTCCCCGACATCACCATCTCCAAGATCCGCTTCCTGGAGAGCCAAGGGCTGCTCGACCCCGAGCGGACGGCGTCGGGGTACCGCAAGTTCTACGTCGTCGACATCGATCGCCTGCGCTGGATCCTGCGCCAGCAGCGCGACCAGTTCCTGCCCCTGCGCGTCATCAAGGCCCGTCTCGAAGAAGTCGGTCGCCTGGCCGGCGGCGACGATCCGGTCGCCGCCGACGGTGACCACGCCGGCCGCCACGCCCTCCCGTTCGACGACCCGGACGACCTCGCGCCAGCGCCGGAACCGGCGGCCGCGATCCCTGTGCCGGTGCTCCCGGTGGGGTCACCGGCGTCTGCCGTTTCCGTCCCGGCGGTGCCCGCCGCGCCACCACCCACCACACCCGGGGAACCGCTGGCGCCGCCGGCCGCGCCCGGCGCCGGCGGGGTGCTCGACGCCGGTCCCACCGAGGTCTCCTTCACCCGGGCCGAGCTGGCCGCCGCCGCTGCGCTTTCCGAGCGCGACCTCGAGCAGCTCGAGCAGTACGGCCTCGTGCAGGGGCGCCTCATCGGGCGCGAGCACGTCTTCGGGGGCGAGTCGCTGGTGGTGGCACGCGCCGCCGCTGCCTTCGGTCGCTTCGGCGTGGAAGCGCGCCACCTCCGCATGTACAAGACCTTCGCCGACCGCGAGGTCGCCGTCTACGAGCAACTGGTCACCCCGCTCTTGCGCCAGCGCAACCCGTCGTCACGCGACCAAGCGGGTGCCCGCTTCGGCGAGCTCGCCGGTCTCGGTCGGGACCTGCGCGAGGCCCTCCTCCGCCAGGCGCTCCACGACCTCCTGCACTAGCCGTTCTTGGCACAGCGCGGCGCAACCCGGCGGTAGGGTGACAACACCATGGCCGAGCGAAGCGACGACGAGCGCAGCGAGGACAGGTCGGGCGCGCGAGCGCCAGCGAG
>JBBJOU010000170.1:0-5197 GCA_037724305.1 Acidimicrobiales bacterium | reverse complement strand
GCCGAGGCAACCGTAGGGGCCGGCATCGAGCCAGCAGCCGGGCTCGAACACGTCGTGGCGCACGTCCACCAGGCGGACCGGCGGGTCGACCACCCGCACGGCCGCGTCGTAGAGCGGGAACACGTGACCGCCCGAGAGCGTGAACAGCTCGCCAACACCGAAGCCGACCAGCGCCTCGAGGGCGATCGTGCCCCCGTGGCCCGTGATCACCCGGTCGCCGGCCTCATCCATGGTCGTTCCCTCCGTCGACCGCAGCCGTCCCGAGTCCGTGGCGACGGCTGGCCAAAATGGCGCCGCCCCACGGCGGGCGGACCGTCGTACACTGCCGTCTGCGGCGGACTGACAGCGAGCGCTGGGGGGTGAGCATGAACGAGACGAACGATGGCGGCACCGTCGACGACGCCGTAGCCGACCCCGGCGCGCCCTCGCCCCGCCACCGCTGGCGCGGTCTCGCGCTGCGGGCCGCCGGCAGCCTCGTCCTGCTCGCCGTCCTGCTGTGGCGGGCGCCCGATTTCGATCTCGACGAGCTCGTCCCCGAGTGGCGGGCCGCCACCGGCTGGTACCTGGCCGGCGCCGCCGGGCTCACCCTCGTCGGCATCGTGCTGTCGAGCCTCCGGTGGCAGGCCGTGCTCACCGTGCTCGGCGTCCGCAGTCGCCTCGGAGCTCTCGTCTCGCACTCCCTCGCCGGGCAGTTCGTGGCCAACGTGCTGCCCACCACCATCGGTGGCGACGTCCTGCGGGTCAGCCGGCTGTCCCGCTCGTCGGGCCAGGGGCCGCTGTCGTTCGCCTCGGTCGTGCTCGAACGCCTCACCGGCTGGCTGGTGCTCCCACTGCTCACCTACGTCGCCTTCGTGGTGAACCCCGGCCTCACCCACCTGGGGACCGCCAGCAAGGTCGCCATCGCCCTGGCGACCGGCACCCTGCTCGCCCTGGTGGCGGTCGTGGTGGCGGTGGCCAGCCGGCGCTTCGGCCGGCGCTACCGCGCCACCGAGGGGTGGCGCCGCTTCGCCGGAGCGGTGCACGTCGGCCTGGCGCGCCTGCGCGACCGCCCCCGGGCGGCCGCCAGCGTCCTGCTCGTCGGCGTCGCCTACCAGCTGGTGCTGGTCCTGGCTGCGCTCATGGCGGCCAAGGCGGTCGGCATGGGCGTCGCCGTCGGGCCCACCGCCATCCTCGCCTTCTTCCCGGCCGTGGCCATCGCCCAGGTCCTGCCCATCGGCATCTCCGGCCTCGGCGTGCGCGAGGGGGCGTTCGTGCTCTTCCTCGGCCCCCTCGGCGTCCCCCCCGAGCAGGCGGTGGCGCTCGGCCTGCTGCTCTACCTGCTCAACCTGGCGGTGTCGCTGCTCGGCGCCCCGGCGTTCGCCCTCGGCGGCCGGGCGGCGGCGCCCGCCCCCGGCGCCGCCGTCGCCGCCGGGTGAGCGAGAAGCTCGCCGAGGCGGACGCGCCCGACGAGGCCCTCGATCCCGGGCCGGCACGGCCCCGGTTGCGGTGGTGGCGTGAGGCCCTCTACGTCCTCGTCCTCTACGGCGTCTACTCCACCGTCCGCAACCAGTTCGGCTCGGCGGGCGGCCCCGACGGCCAGGCCAACGCCATCGCCTACGGCCACGCCCTCGAGATCATCCGCATCCAGGACGCGATGGGGCTCTACGTCGAGCGCAGCATCCAGGACTGGTACCTGTCGCTCCCCCGGGAGGGACTGATCGGCTTCTGGAACGTCTTCTACGGCACGGCGCACTTCATCGTCACCGCCGCCGCCCTCGTCTGGCTCTACCGGCGCGACAAGCCCCGGTACCCGTTGTGGCGCAACACCCTGGCGGCGAGCACGCTGCTGGCACTGATCGGCTTCGCCTCGTTCTCGCTGATGCCCCCCCGACTGCTCGACGAGCCCCAGGCCCGCTTCGGCCCCCCGACGACGGCGACCGAGCGCGACTTCGGCTTCGTCGACACCCTCGCCGAGTACCCGACGTTCTGGTCGTTCGACTCGGGCACGTTGAAGAACATCTCCAACCAGTACGCGGCGATGCCCAGCCTCCACATCGGGTGGGCGACGTGGTCGGCGCTGGTGCTCTACCCCATGGTGCGCCGCCGGTGGGCCAAGGCCCTGGTGGTTGCCCACCCGCTCGCCACCTTGTTCTGCATCGTGGTCACGGCCAACCACTTCTGGCTCGACGCCGTCGGCGGGCTCGCCGCGCTCGGGGCCGGGTTCCTCGCCGGTCGGGCCCTGACCGCGACGTGGGACCGCCGCGCTGACGGGCGAGCAACGGCCGCCCTCCCGGCATCGGCGACACCGGCTCCGTGACCCCGCTCGACAGGGCGCCGGCGAGGCCGTGCGTGGTCATCGGCGACATCGGGACGGTACCGTGACCGCGTGCTCCTCGAGACCATCGACAGCCCCGCGGACATCCGGCGGCTGTCGCACACCGAGCTCACGGCCCTCGCCGTCGAGATCCGCCAGTTCGTCGTCGACGCCGTCAACCGCCACGGCGGTCACCTCGGGTCCAACCTGGGGGCGGTCGAGCTCACCCTCGCCCTGCACCGGGTGTTCGACTCGCCGCGCGACATCCTGCTGTGGGACACCGGGCACCAGGCGTACGTCCACAAGCTGCTGACCGGACGGCGCCAAGGGTTCGACCACCTGCGCCAGGACGACGGCATGTCGGGCTACCCGTCCCGCCACGAGTCGCCCCACGACTGGGTCGAGAACAGTCACGCCTCCACCATCGTCAGCTACGCCTACGGCCTGGCCACCGCCCTCGAGCTCGGCGCCACGCCCGGCGATGAGCGGGGCCTCACCACCGAGGAGCTCGCCCCCGGGGCCAAGCGGCGGGTGGTGGCGGTCATCGGCGACGGCGCCATGACCGGCGGCATGGCCTTCGAGGGGCTCAACAACCTCGGCCACTCCGGGCGCAAGGCGATCATCATCCTCAACGACAACGGGCGCTCCTACGCCCCCACGGTGTCGAAGCTGACCGAGTCGGTCGCCCGCCTGCGCGTCGACCCCCGCTACCTGCGCCAACGCCGCCGCCTCGACCAGGTGGTCGACCGCCTCCCGCTGGCCGATCGCATCCACAAGGGTGTCGACGCCACCGTGGCCGCCATCCGCACCTACTTCGAGCCCCTCGCCTTCTTCGAGGACCTCGGCGTGCGCTACACGGGGCCCTTCGACGGCCACGACATCGAGGGCCTGGAGCGGGCCCTGCGCCACGCCGCCGAGTACGACGGCCCCATCGTGGTCCACGTGCACACCGAGAAGGGTCGCGGGTACGCCCCCGCCCTGAACGACGCCGTCAAGCGGCTGCACGACATGTCGGAGTCGAAGCCCGGCAGCTACACCGAGGCGTTCACCGAGGCCATCATCAAGGCCGCCGAGGAGCACCCCGAGCTGGTCGCCATCACCGCGGCGATGCCCGACTCCACGGGGCTGCTGCCGTTCGACGACCGTTTCCCGGGGCGCATGATCGACGTCGGCATCGCCGAGCAGCACGCCGTCACCGCCGCCGCCGCCATGGCCATGGGCGGGCTCCGCCCGGTGGTGGCGCTCTACTCCACCTTCCTCACCCGGGCCTTCGACCAGGTCATGTACGACGTCGGCCTCCACCGCCAACCGGTGGTGTTCTGTCTCGATCGGGCCGGCATCACCGGTGACGACGGCGCCTCCCACCACGGCGTGCTGGACATGGTGCTGCTCTCGAAGGTGCCGGGCATGACCATCCTGGCGCCGAGCTCCTACCAGGAGCTGGGCCAGATGCTCCACGACGCCATGGACATCACCACCGGCCCGGTGGCCATCCGGTGGTCGAAGACCGCCGCCCGGTCGGTGCCCGAGGACCAGGTCGGCGCCGGCCTGGCGGCGCGCCTCGTGCGCCAGGGGGCCGATGTCGCCGTCCTCGCCGTCGGCAAGATGGTCGAGGGCGCCGAAGCAGCGGCCGAGACCCTGGCCGCCGAGGGCATCGACGTCACCGTCTGGGACGTACGGGCGGTCAAGCCGCTCGACACCGCCATGATCGCCGACGCCGCCGGGCACCGGGCCGTGGTGACCGTCGAGGACGGCTTCCGCGACGGCGGTGCCGGCTCGGCCATCGCCGATGCGGTCTGCCGGACCGCCCTCGCCGCCGGCCGCCGGCCGCCGCCGGTACGGGTCCTCGGCGTCCCGAGCGACTACATCGCCCACGGCAAGCCCGACTCGATCCTGGCCCGCCTGGGCCTCGATGCCGCCGGGATCGCGGGGGTGTGCCGGGCGGCGGCGGACGACAGCCACGGCCACCCCATCGGGTCGTGCACCTCGTGCGCCGTGGAGTCCCAGGCGACGCACCCGGTCTGACGCGACGAGACCCGGGTCGCTGCCTCCCTCAGCACCGACCCGGGTCTTCCCCCCGTCGTCACGGCCCCTCGCCGCTACAGCGAAAAACGTAGCCAAGCGCTGTAACCGTTGTCACATCGGCGGCGGGCGGAGCGCCACGTCGGCTGATGGCGGCGCGGTGAACGGAGGGTGACCAGACGACGACGGCCGTCGCCCCACCGGTCGGGATGGGCGCTCACGACGGGCAGTGGCCGGCGGTGCGCACCACGTGGTCGATGCGGGTGGCGGTCATGCCGAGGGCGGCGCCGGCGGCGCGGGTGATGACCAGCGACGCCGCCGCCGGGTGGCCCTCGGCGTGGGCGATCTCCACCGCGGCCCGCACCAGGCGCTCCCGGCCGGCCTCGTTGAGCATTCCCTGAAGCGCGTCCAGGAACTCCTCGGGGCGGCGGTCGGCCAGGGCGGCGAGGTCGGCGTCGAGCTCCGCCATGCCGTAGGCGTGCACCACGCTGCGGCCCACCGTGCGCAGCACCGTCCGGCGGGTGGCCGGTCCCGGCGGTCCGTCGGCGGTGGCGACGGCGACCGCCAACGCCCGGAGGGCGACCGACAGCCGCTCGGCGAAGTCGGCGTCGGTCAGCCCCGTCCGCACCCGCTCGTCATAGCGACCGGCACAGACGCCACATTCGACCACCGTGGCCAGCCGGCGGCGGGGCAGCAGCGGCACCGGCCCGATCGCCAGCCACCGGCGGGCGCATCGCAGCTCGTACGGGCGGTCGAGAGCACAGCGGGGGCAGTGGAACCGGCCATCCCCGATCGTCGAGAAACGGGTCTGCGACCCCCACGGCGCCATCGCCCGAGCTTGGCCCGCCCGCCGCCCCAAGGCATTGGGGACCGCTCCCCACC
>JBBJOU010000169.1:0-5234 GCA_037724305.1 Acidimicrobiales bacterium | reverse complement strand
AGCCGCTGAGTCACCAGCCGCGGTCGACCCACTCCTGGAGGTGGGGGCGCTCGGTGCCGATGGTGGTGTCGTCGCCGTGGCCGGGCAGGACGAGGGTCTCGGGTGCGAGGGTGAACAGGCGGCGGTCGATGGACTCGATGATGGTGGCGAAGTCAGCGTCCTCGAACGTGGTCCGCCCCGGACCGCCGGGGAAGAGCGTGTCGCCGCTGAAGAGCACCGGTGACCCCTCGAGGCGGAAGCAGATCGAGCCGGGGGTGTGGCCGGGCGTGGCGATGGTCCGCAGGCGCAGGTCGCCGACCTCGACGACGGCGTCGTCGTCGATGATCTGGTCGTAGCTGGGGAGCCGGGCGGCGTCCGCCGCGGCCACGTGGACCTCGTAGCCGGCGTCGCGCAACTGGGGCACGGCCTGGATGTGGTCCCAGTGCCCGTGCGTCTCGATCACCTCGCGCACGCCGAGCGTGCGGCACAGCTCGAGCAGCTTGTCGTGCTCGTTGGCGGCGTCGAGCAGCACGGCGTCGCCGGTGGCCCGGCACCGCAGCACGAACACGTTGTTGGCCACCGGTCCCACCACCACCTTGTGGATCTCGGCCCGCTCGTCGCTCCAATGCAGCGTGGTCATCGCGCCAGTCTGGCGGTTCCCGACGCCGCTTCAGCGGGAAGCCTCGCGATTGACGAAACCGTCCGGCACGGCCAGCATCCAGCCCACCCATGAGCGCCGCCGGCACGTCGTCAACCGTCGCACCCGTACGAGGCCTGGCTCGCGTCCGCCGGCTGTGGACGCTGTTCCGCAACGAACGCGAGGAGCCGGCGCCGTTCTACCGGATGCTGGCCGACGAGCTGGCCGGTGATCTGGACCGGCGCTACGGCCCGCTCGCGGGCCAGCGCATCCTCGACCTCGGGAGCGGGCCGGGCTGGTACTCGGAGGCCCTGCGGCGGCGGGGGGCCGTCGTCGTGCCACTCGACGGAGCCATGGACGAGCTCCGGGGGCCGGACGGGCCGCCCCCGGGCGGCGTGGTCGGGGACGCCACCACGCTGCCCGTCCCCGCCGCCTCGGCGCACGGCGTGGTGTGCTCCAACCTGCTCGAGCACACCGCGGACACGAAGGGCGTGCTCGACGAGATCGGGCGGGTCCTCTGCCCCGGTGGCTGGGCGTACGTCTCGTGGACGAACTGGTACTCGCCGTGGGGCGGCCACGACATGACGCCCTGGCATCTGCTGGGGCCCCGGCTGGGGCCGAAGCTCTACGAGCGGCGGCACGGGCCACCCCGGAAGAACCGCTTCGGGGAGGGCCTGTTCCCCGTCCACATCGGCCCGACGCTCCGGCTCGTGCGGGCGCTCCCGGAGCTCGACATGGAAGGGGCAGAGCCGCGGTACTGGCCCTGGGCGAGGGCGATCCTGAAGGTCCCGGGCCTGCGGGAGGTCGCCAGCTGGAACTGCGTCCTGCGCCTGCGCCGGACCGGCGTCGCGACCGATGACGGTGAGGCCGGCCTCGAAAAGGTCCTCGAGCAGATCGCGGCCGTCGAGGGTTGGCTCTCGGAGGGTCAAGCCGAACGACTCTGGGACCGGGCGCGTCGGCTCCCCGAGGAGGCAACGGTGGTCGAGATCGGCTCCTACCAGGGTCGGTCCACCATCGTGCTGGCGACGGCGGCCCCCCCCGGGGCCACCGTCGTGGCCATCGACCCGCACGCCGGCAACGATCGTGGGCCGCAGGAGTGGCACGGGACCACCACGGAGGGCCAATCCGACCACGACGCCTTCCTCGACAACCTGGAGGCGGCCGGGGTCCGCCACCGCGTCCGCCACGTGCGCGCCTTCAGCCACGACGCCCTCGACGAGGTGGCCGGCGACATCGACCTGCTCTACATCGACGGCGCCCACGGCTACCGCCCCGCGTGCGACGACCTGCGGCGGTGGGGCGCCAGGGTCGCCCCCGGCGGCACCATGCTCGTCCACGACTCGTTCAGCTCCATCGGCGTGACGCTCGCCCTGCTCACCACGACCTTCTTCGGCCGCGACATGCGCTACCAGGGGCGCAGCCGCTCGATGACGGAGTACCGCCGGGAACCGATGGGCCCGGGGGGGCGGGCCGCCAACGCCCTCCACCAGGCCACCGGGCTTCCCTGGTTCGCCCGCAACGTCGTCGTCAAGGCCCTCATCGCCGCCCGGCTGCGGCCGCTGGCGCGGTTGCTCGGCCAGGCCGACGGCTCCTGGCCCTACTGAGGCGTCCGCCCGCGCGACGATCCGCCCATGAACTTCGCCTTCTCCGAAGAGCAGGAGGAGCTGCGCCGGATGGTGCGCCGCTTCCTCGAAGCCAAGTCCGACGAGGCCGCCGTCCGCCGCCAGATGGACACCGAGGAGGGGTACGACCTGGCCGTGTGGCGGCAGATGGCCGACGAGCTCGGGCTCCAGTCGCTCATCGTGCCCGAGGAGTTCGGCGGCCAGGGCTTCGGCTACGTCGAGCTGATCGTGGTGCTCGAGGAGATGGGGCGGGCGCTGCTGTGCGCGCCGTTCTTCTCCACCGTCGCCCTCGCCACCAACGTGTTGGTGCACGCCGACGACGAGGCCGCCCAGCAGGCGCTGCTCCCGGGGATCGCCTCGGGCGAGTCCATCGTCACCCTGGCCTTCACTGAGGAGAGCGGGCGGTGGGACGAGGGCGCCATCACCATGCCGGCCACCGACAAGGGGGACGGCTGGGTGCTCGACGGCACCAAGATGTTCGTCATCGACGGCCACGTCGCCGACGTGCTCCTCGTCGCCGCCCGCACCGACGCCGGGATCAGCCTGTTCCGTGTCCCCGCCGACGCCGCGGGCGTCACCCGCACGGCGCTCGCCACCATGGACCAGACCCGCAAGCAGGCCCGGGTCGAGTTCACGAACACGCCGGCGACGCTCGTCGGTGCCGACGGCGGTGGATGGGCCGTGCTCGACCGGGTGCTCGACCTCGCCGCCGTGGCGCTGGCGGCCGAGCAGGTCGGCGGTGCCCAGAAAGTGCTCGAGATGGCGGTCGCCTACGCCAAGGAGCGTGTGCAGTTCGGCCGCCCCATCGGGTCGTTCCAGGCCATCAAGCACAAGTGCGCCGACATGCTCCTCGAGGTCGAATCGGCCAAGTCCGCCGCCTACTACGCCGGCTGGTGCGCGTCGGAGCTCAACGACGAGTTGCCGCAGTTGGCCTGTCTGGCCAAGGCCTACTGCTCGGAGGCGTACTTCCACGCCACCGCCGAGAACATCCAGATCCACGGCGGCATCGGCTTCACCTGGGAGCATCCCGCCCACCTCTACTTCAAGCGGGCCAAGTCGTCCGAGCTCCTCTTCGGCGACCCCACCTACCACCGCGAGCTCCTCGCCCGCCGCCTCGGCATCTGACCCGGCGTCTCGACGGGGGGTCGTCGAGAATCGCCGCCAGAACGAGGGGCGCCGGCCGGTAGCGTCCCGACGTGAACGAGCGGCGGCGGGGGACGGTGGCGGGCGTCGCCGCCTACTCGCTGTGGGGGGTCTTCCCGCTGGTGTTCCACCAGCTGCGGTCGGTGTCCGCCGGCGAGATCCTCGCCCATCGGGTGCTGTGGTCGTTCGTGGTGGTCGTCGCCCTTCTGGTGCTCCGGCACAACCGGCACTGGTACGCAGTGGTTCGGGATCTTCCCGGCGCCCTGCCCCGACTCGCCGCGGCCGGGGCTCTCATCGCCGTCAACTGGCTGGTCTACATCTGGGCGGTCAACCACGACCATGTCGTCGAGGCCGCCCTCGGCTACTACGTGAACCCGCTGATCACCGTCGGCCTCGGCGTGGTCGTGCTCGGCGAGCACCTCCGCCGCCTCCAGGTCGTGGCGTTGGGCTTCGCCGCCGCCGCCGTGGTCGTCCTCACCGTCGCGTACGGGCGGGTTCCCTGGATCGCCATCGTGCTGGCCTGTTCGTTCGCCGGCTACGGCTTCCTGAAGAAGGCGGTCCCCGTGCCGGCCACCACCTCGCTGGCGGTCGAGACCGCCGTGCTCCTGCCCTTCGCCCTGGTGGGCCTCGCCGTCCTCCACGTCGGAGGGGACGCCGCCTTCACGTCCGGCTCGGTCGGCCGCGACCTCCTGCTCGTGAGCCTCGGTGTCGTCACCGCCGTACCGCTGCTGCTGTTCGGCACCGCCGCGCAGCGGATCCCTTTGTCGCTGCTCGGGCTGCTGCAGTACCTCACGCCGACCCTGCAACTCGTGTGTGGTGTCGTCGTGCTCGGCGAGGCGATGCCCCCCGAGCGCCTGGCCGGCTTCGCCCTGGTGTGGGTGGCCCTCGCCGTCCTCGCCGCCGACGCCCTCGGTGCCGCCCGCCACACCGTCGACGAGCCCGTCCCCGTGGTCGAACCCGTCTGACGGACGGCGTTCCCGCCTCGCTACCCTGCGGGCGTGCTCGTGGTGGTGATGGTCGTGCTGGCGCTGGCGCTGGTGGTCGGCATCGGGCTGGTGGCCGTCGGGCGGGAGGCGTTCACCCTCGGGAGCCAACCCCGTCAGGCGCTGTTCGACGTCGACGAGGCGGTCGACTTCGTAGCCGACGAGGTACCCGACGAGGTCGCCGCCCGCATCAGCTACGACGACGTCCGGGCGCTCATCCGCTTCCACCTCGAGCACCTGGCATCCGCCGGCGCGCCGACGGAGCGGTGGCGGGCCGGCACCAGCGGTCTGGTGATCGTCGGCGACGAGGACGGCGCCGAGTTCCTCATGGGGCGGGCGATGGAGGCCGGCCTCGACTGCACACCCGACGACATCGCCGCCGTGCTCGCCGCCGAGCTCGCCTACTTCGAGGCCATCGGCGCCATCGGCCCCACCGTGCCCGAGCCCCTCGAGCTGCTCGCAGCCGAACACGCCGCCGGCGTCCTCGGCGCCGGGCCGACAGTTGCGGACGGCGACAGTGAGGAAACTGACGACAAGCGACCGACGCGAGGGCCTAGTGTTGGCGATACCGAAGAGAGGAGGTGGTCCAGCTGAACGACAGTCATTCTGGGACCTCGGAGGTGGCCGGCCGCTAGCACGGCCGACTGGGCCGTCGGGCGTAACCCCGCCGGTCACCCCTCTGCACCGGGGCGCGCGCAGCTTGTCCCCGCGCCACGACGGCCCCCGCAGAGGAGCTCCAGTCAGTGAACGGGGAGGCACCCATGTGCCTCCCCGTTCCGCGTCCCGGTACCTTCGGCAGTGATGGCCGAGCGCAGCGAGGACAGGTCGGGCGCGCGAGCGCCAGCGAGCCGCACGACGATGGGGCGCGGG